>JAEORV010000105.1 GCA_016840695.1 Promethearchaeota archaeon | reverse complement strand
GCTATCTACGAAATCATGAAAGAGCTCAACTTTTTTTGTGGTTATCTAAAAACCTCTTCAAAGACAGGAAAAAATGTAAAAGAAGCCTTCGAGTTTATCATTTCTACTATCGTTGGTAAAACTTGCGAAGAAAGAACCTAATATTATATATGAATAAAGTTATTAACATTTCCTTGACAAATTATCATATAGTACTAAAGATTTTATATTTTTACTGATCATCTATTCATGAAGATGGCGCGTTTAGCCCTGGGTATAGAATCAACTGCTCACACATTCGGTGTGGGAATTATTGATTTTGAAGGAGAAGTACACTCTCTAGTTAACGATATATTCGTTCCAGAAAGCGGAGGCCTTCATCCCGTTCAGGTTAAAGAACAGCACTTGAGTAATTTCTCGAGTATAATTGAAAAAGCGCTAAAAGAAGCTAAATGCTCTATAAAAGACATAGATTTAATCGCTTTTAGCCAAAGCCCGGGATTAGGTCCCGTTTTAAAAGTAGGCGCCTTAGTTGCGCGAATGCTCAGTCAACTCTTAAATATACCCATCGTGGGGGTTAATCATTGTATTGGTCATATTGAAATTGGGCGATTGAAATGCAATATTGAAGATCCTTTGACTTTATACGTGTCAGGTGGCAATACAATCGTCAGCGCGTTTGAATCGAATCGTTATCAAATCTTTGGAGAAACGCTAGACTTGCCAATTGGAAACATGATAGATTCTTTTGCTCGCATAGTAGGATTATCTCATCCAGGCGGTCCAAAAATTGAAAAATTGGCCTTAGCTTCTGATAAATACATTCCACTACCATATGTTGTGAAAGGAATGGACTTATCATTTTCTGGACTTTTTACCGCAGCTAGAAGGTTAGTAGAATCAAAAAAATATGGGAAACAATACGATTTAAACGATGTGGCAAATTCGCTACAAGAAACGGCTTTTGCAATGTTAACAGAAGTAACAGAAAGAGCGCTTGCTCACACTGAAAAACAAGAAGTTCTTTTAACGGGAGGCGTTGCGGCGAACAAAAAGCTTCAAGAGATGATTAAATATATTAGTGAAGAGCATGGAGCGAGGTTTGAGGTCGTACCGCTAAGTTATGCGGGAGACAACGGAGCGATGATCGCATGGGCGGGCGTGCTCAGGTATCAAGCGGAAGGAGGACACGAATTATCTGAAACTAAAATCAATTCTAAAGAAAGAATGGATAATATAAAAATCCCTTGGAGGAAATAAAGAAACAATGAACTCGCCTATCGTCAAGGAGAAGTTAATTCGCAAGGGCGCGGAAGCTAACCTCTATTACGGGAATTGGTTCGGTAACGAAGCCATTTTTAAGCATCGTGTTCCCAAAAAATATCGCCTGGAAGAGTTGGATAAACGAATAAGAACAAAGAGGACGCTAAACGAAGCGAGAGCGTTAATTAAGGTCAAAAATTATGGATTGAACTGCCCTCAAGTATACGAGATTGACGTGGAAAGCTCGTCCATTGTAATGAAATATATAAAAGGCGAAAAACTGAAAGATATTCTAGATCAAATGGATGAGTCAAAGAAAATAAAGCTATTCAAGAAAATCGGGATTTTCATTGCGAAATTACACGAAAATGGACACGTGCACGGTGATATCACGACCTCTAACATGATAATTACTGATAACGACGAACTTTTTCTTATTGATTTTGGTCTTCACGATTATTCTGACTCGATAGAAGATAAAAGCGTTGATCTCCACTTGTTCAAGAGAGTTCTCATATCTTCTCATGGAACACATTACGAAATGTGCTACGCTGCGTTTCTCAAAGGCTATAAAGAAGAATATAGTAAAGCACAAGTAGATGAAAGTACATCAATCATCAAAAATATAGCTGTAATCGAAACGCGAGGTAGGTATGTGAAAAAAGAAGATCGATTGTAATCTCATTCTAATAATCATATTTCAACATGTTCATTCGAGATTTTAACTTGAATATTGATTGTTTAACTAAAATTGAATTTATTTAAATATAATTGAAAATATTCCATCTGATTTTGAGCACTTTAAATATGCAGATAGTTTTATATAACAACAATGCTTATAGTTTTATATAACAATAAAGTGGATAGGTAAGGGTTTTTAACTCCTTTGTAGTGCAAACTGATACTCTACATGACAACATTAAATTTTACAAAAATCCTATAATTTTGGAGCAAGGAATTTGGCAGGTAAAGATAGAAACAGTGAAGAAAAACCAGAACTTCGTAATATCACGATTAACCTGCCAGATCAATACGACGAGGTCATTCAAAAGTTAATCCGTTTAAAACTCATACCAAGCAGGTCTGAAGCTATTAGGACTGCGTTAAGAGAATTTCTACAAGATGAATTTCAAAACTTAGACATGATGGAAAATTTTCTTGACGATGCTTTACTTGAAAAAAAATTAGATTTAGAATAAAAATAATAACAATATTTAACGACGCTTTCTTATTTTTCGTGCTTCTCTTTCAACTTCCCTGAGAACAACGATATCGTCTACTTTTACTGGACCTTTCACGTTTCTGGTGAGAATTCTGTTCTTATCAGGGCCTTCAAGAATCCTGACTTTAATTTGATTGATTTCACCTGTTAAACCCGTTCGTCCAACAATTTGGATTACTTGGGCTGGTATGGAGAAATCCTTAAAATCAGCGCCTTTTCCCTTTTCAAGCTTTACCAAGAGCTTTCACCTTCTCACTTGTTTAATTCTTTGACTTTTTTTATGATATCGTCAAGAACCTTGTCGTTTCCTTGGCCAAAACTTTCAATTGATATAGCACTCGAGCCAACATTAATTTTCGCAACGGTTCCAATATCTTTTTTAGTTTTAAGATAAGCGTAAGGAATTTTTTTCTCGTCACATAACATTGGTACATGAAACAATATCTCAGGAGGGCTCACGTCTTCTGCCATTATGATAAATTTAGCAGTTCCTCGTTCAATAGATTTGGTTACCTCGTTCATCCCTTTTCTTATCTTGCTCTCTCGAGCTTCGGCTATTGAAGTAACCGCCGTTTTAATTGCTTTTTGCAGGTTTTCTGGTACTTTATATTTTACGTAACTCATTTTTTTCTCATTCAAATATATTTTTTCGATATATTATCACAAATCATTGATATTTAATGAGGAAAATAGTGTAGGATTGTAAATAAAATTTGTGATTAGGAACCACGACAATCTAAAAATTTTTTTAGGATGTTTCTTTTAGATACTTAATTTATTATGAGTTTTTTTTCAAATCTCTTATATATCTTATTAAATTAAAAAAATTAACTGTTACAAAGAATCTGGAGGAGATATAACCGTTATAATTCCTATACGCTGTTTTAGTTGTGGTAAGTTGATCGCCGATAAATATGAGCCTTACTTAGAGATGTTAGAGAAGGGAGAAAGCGCCGAAAAAGCTTTCGAACAATTGGACATCAAGCGGTTTTGTTGTCGAAGAATGATCGTTTCGCATGTCGATTTAATAGACGATCTATTAAAATTTCCAAGGTTACAATAAGTAAATAAGCGGGAAATAAGTTTAAAATATTATTTTTTACTGTTGACCGTAAAGTTTGGTCCAGCGTGTTTTTCTCGGGTTTTTCTTGTAATCTAACATTGCCTTCTTGCATTTGTTCGTGCAAAAATTCAAGATAGTCCCGTCCTTTTTAACGAACATGATACCCCTTCCAATAGGCACGTCATATTGACAAAATGAGCATTTTTTTACCTTGACCATGCGTGTTCAACTCCGAATTGCTTATTCCTCTTCTATCTTTTGGAAAAGCTCGGCTTCTCCGTATTTAGTCACTAATAGATTAATGAGCGTCATGTCGTATGTGATTTCGTTTCCTCTTACGGTTTTACGCCTTTTTTGGCCCTTTCTTAGCGGTTTATACCCTATACCTCTCTTAGACACGAGAATCTTTTTCTTCACCGGACCGTGAACGTCTTTTCTCATGGGAAATCCGCTTCTATCGCTCCCTCCGGTAATGAGAAATTCGTAATTTGGGAACCCTATAAGCCCTCCTTTTATCGAATCTCCGATTTTCATTCCTTCAAACCGGAACTTTTTCTCGTCTATTTCGATGAGCTTCGATTGGCCTTTCCCGGGACCTTCCTTGCCACCGCTTATGTTCAGCTTGTACACTATTTTATCAGAAGACATGATATCTCTTTTTCAAACTTAAAAAGGAAAATTACATTAATAAGAGTGATAATACAGAATTTCATAAATATTTTTTCATTTTTCATTGAAAAGAATATAATAGATAATGCCCTATAAAAAATATATAATTGAAACGAGAATAAGCTTGCATGCAGATTTTTGAAGTTGTCGAGTTAGAGGAATATCCCTACTTTAAAACTGTTGAAATTACAGAAGGTGCGACAGTAAAGAACGTGTTTACAGAAGATCACGATCAAATCGCGTATCTTTTAGTAGACCATGATAGTAAGAGGATTTGGACGTACTATGGTCCGAAATGCCCCTTTAAGATGCAAATATTCGGGGGAATATCGGCAGGATTGATGCGAATCCAGTTAAGGCTGTTTTATAGAATATTTTTCCTAAACGAGCTTCCTAAGGATGCTGATTTGTTTCAAGAGATAATGGAAAAACCTCTTGGAGGAGGTCGAGCGAGAGCTCTTGAAAAAGAAGACTTTCCCGAGCAGGTTAAAGACGATCCAGAAGCGGCAGTTCCTTCCGTTCACGAATTTCTCAACATTAATCGAGCAATTGAACTCATTAAAGAGATACCCCTGCCACCTCAAGAAGAATTTTTGAAAAAGTTTATATTAATCGGTGGAAATATCTATAGAGAAGAGGAAAAAACGGAAGCGTTCGTTCAAGAGGATAAGACCGAGATAAAACCGATAAAAATGGGTCGTTTAAACAATGGATTCACTTTTTTTAAAGATTACAATTATTCTACTCGCTTGATCGTGAAAGAAAAAAAAGTGCAAGGAATTGAATTATACACTCGAAAGGAAGACAAATTGCCAACTTTAGAATTAAACATTCCGATCATTTACGAAGAAAAATTCAGCAATCTTGGAAATATGGAAGATTTATTAAACGCATTTCAGATTCCCGACGAAAAATAAATATCTTACTTATTTGAGAGGCTAAGTTTTATCGTTTTTATTTCAAATTTATTAAAATCGAGCACGATTTCCTTTGTATTATTGATTATAATGGAACTTCTATCTTGCTCAGAGACTTCTCTCTCTAATAAATCCGTTTCTACAGCATTAATTAGTTTAAATGCTTCATTGAATTCAATTTTAACGCCTTCTTGAGGAGTTCCCGAGGTCTCAAACATTCTTAAAACCAACAAGGTGTTGTTTTCTTCTTTTTGAATGCTGCAAGCTTCTTGTTCTAATATTAATTTTTCAGGAGCTTTTATAGTTTGGAGTATGATATTTGGATTTGTTATCAAAATAAAGGATGATTCATTTTTTATGATATCTTTAAACATATTTTTTACTGGACTGTTTGTAAAAGGATCATGTTTAGCTTGATCATCATTGAATTTCTCGTATAATAGGGGATAATTATATTCATAGCCTTTTTTCCATGCAGTTGATTCCATAAAATCTCCTTCGTGAACCCATAATGCGTAATCAATTGAGTTATGGCCGAAATCAATGTACTTCGTCCTTTCCTTCATGGGAATTAAATCTAAATGTGAATAAAATGACGAACTGGCTCTTGCAGGAGTTCGCAATAAAGTGAGAGATATGCCCTGTTTATTCGAACTAAATCCATACTTCGAGTTGTTCAGGATCGTAGCACCAACTTGTGATTCTGACACATCTACATATTTCTGAGCGGGGAATTCCCATTTTCCTATTTCATAATGAGTCTCTAGTACTATTTTTCTTTTCAAATTACCATACGGGATTTCAGCTGTTAAATAATCTGCGTGTAAATTCAACGGAAATCTCACTTTAAACATGAGATTCTTACTATTTGTGTCAATATCCGTTTTAAATTCAACGAGATCAGAGTTGTTTTTTAATGAAATGCAATGTTTTATTATAGTTTTGTTAAATTCAATTGTAAATTGTACTGATTTTATCTTATCTGTATCTTCACTAATATGGAATGCATTTATTTTTCCTAAGTTTAATCTATTTGAAGTATACCCTCTATATATATCCCAAGCGGGTCTCTTATGTCGTTTCTCTTTATAAACATGTATTCCTATTCCTTTAGA
>JAEORV010000104.1 GCA_016840695.1 Promethearchaeota archaeon | reverse complement strand
ACTTTCATGAAACTTTATTCGATGAACGTTGTTGAGGGAATTTTCATTTCCTCAGGAGTATGCCGTAGTGCTGATGATACAACAGAAGAAATGCTAGAAGCGGTTCGTCTGCTTCGATTCAAATATAATTTTCAAGGATATATTCATTTCAAATGCTTGCCCGGTGTGAGTCAATCTCTACTTAAAGAGGCAATAGCACTTTCAGATCGTATATCCATCAACTCAGAAGCTTCAACTAAAGAATTTCTCGCAGAGATTGCAGAACAGAAGGATTTTAATAACGATATTGTCTTACGTCAGCGATGGTTAAAAGAGAATCGCATTAAACATAATGAAAATGCTCTTAAAATTGTTAAAGATTTGAAACAAGATAACCAATCTGTAAGATTTCAAGAAAAAATGATTAACGATAAACGAGACAATGGATATAAAAAATTTCGGTGGGATGGTGCCCCAATTCTTAACAGTGGTCAAACAACACAATTTGTAGTAGGTGCTGCAGAGGATGAAACAGATTGGGATCTTCTTAAAAGAATCGATTGGCAATATAGGAAGATCGATTTAAGAAGAGCATACTTTTCGTCTTTCATACCAATCGAGGGTACGCCATTAGCAAATAAGCAAGCAGCTCTTCTATCAAGAGAACATCAATTATATCAAAGTGACTGGCTATTACGTATTTATCATTATAAATTGGGAGATTTGAAAGAAGTTTTAACAGAAGAGGGAAACCTTCCAAAAGGAGATCCGAAAGTCCATTTTGCGAGGCATTACTTTAAAGAGCATGGGCTTGTTGATCCAAATCAAGCGGCATATCAAGAGCTGCTCCGTGTTCCTGGAATAGGACCCATTTCTGCTAAACGCATTATTAATTTACGAGCAAAAAAAGTAAAATTTAAACGACGAGAAGACCTTAAATCTGTAGGAGTAGTTTTGAAGAGGGCTGAGCCCTTTCTTGTAATAAATGGTCGAAATCAAACAACAATTGATAATTTTTTCGCTCCTAATAATACAAAAGTTCTTCAAGGGGGAATGCAATGAATAAAATAAATAACCGTAAGGACCCATTAGAGGTTGTTGGATGCGCTAGGGGATATTCAAAAGAAGAGCTGATCAACAACCTTTCACGTCATGCCAATTATACTCCCAACCTTATAAAACAGGTTAGATCTCTCCCTGAGGTAATGCTAAGGAATTCAGGAAATACTACAGCTAAAAAGATTGTGCGAATGATGCGAGATATTTCTGGTGAGGCATATAGGGCAATACAATTTACCCGCACAGAAATAAACGACCGTGGCGTGTTATATGGGGTGGTATTGCTTAAACATCAAGTAATTGATAAAGTGCTAAATTATTTCCACGATAGATGGCCTCAATGTGTCATTTGTCTATACAATGAACATACTTGTACAACAAGTGTAATTAACGAGAAAGGAGTCATTCGTGAAATGAAAAAATCACTTAAGAGAGTAGTTGAGACTATCAGCAAAAAGCGCACTACCATGTCATATTTTGAAGATATCCAATTCTCAGGGGAGGAAATCTTCGAAACGCTTTATAATACACAGAACATTAATGAAAGAAATAATCCGCGTTACTTTAAAAGCATGATTCCTGAATACTGTTATAAGTTACCCGGATTGAAAAAAGGAGTAGAGAGACGTTTTACGCCTCAAAATAAGAAAATTGAAGACTTCTTTTGAACGCAAACAAGTTGAATTTTATAAACACTCATTCAAATTTCTGAACAATTAATTTGGATTCGTTCAGCAATGCTTCTTTGACTTGATTTTCCATGTTATATCCTTCTTTATAAACCAGTTTATCAATTCCAGCACTAATTATTAGTTTTAGACAGGCCATGCAAGGAAAAGTGGTACAATATAGTGTAGTTTCTCCTTTAATGGAAGTACCGTGAATTGCGGCTTGAAGAATGCAATTAATTTCCGCGTGCACTCCCCTACATAGTTCTGGTTTATCACCGCTTTTTATATTTCTTCGAACACACGTTTCAGGAGTACAATGTGAGAATCCTGGAGGGGCTCCATTATATCCTGTACTGATGATGTGGTTTTCTTTTACTAAAACTGCTCCAACATTCCTTTTAATACATGTCGAGCGTTGTGAGACAATTTCAGCAATCTTCATGAAATACTCGTTTTTAGAAATCCTATTGTCATTATGGTCGTTCATTTTCCATCTAAAAAATTTTATTTTTAAAACATATAAATTAATCAATAATTTACTTATCTTATATAATAGTTGGATATAGAAAAAAGTTAAGTATAATGAAAAAAGTAGAGCTTCTCGCTCCCGCAAAAAACCTCAAAGCAATAAAAGCTGCAACACCCTATGCGGACTCAGTCTATTTCGGAATTCAGAAATTTAACATGAGGATGCGGTCTGAAAACATTGCACTGGAAAATATTGATAAAATCGTTGCTTATTGCCACGATAATAATTTAAAAGCATATTTAGCTACTAATATATTGATTTATGATAATGAATTGAGTTATTTACGCGAGGTTATAGAAAAAGCGAAAGAAGCGGGAATAGATGCCGTGATCGTTCATGACTTCGCAGCAATACAAGTCGCTAAAGAAACTCATATCCCGTTTCACATCTCAACACAATGTAACGTTTCAAATTCTTTAGCAGCAAGACAATACGAGCAGTTAGGCGCAGAACGCATAATTTTAGCACGAGAATTGTCTTTAGAGAAAATAAAGGAAATAAAAAGAAATTTAGCTAAAGCAGAGATCGAAGTATTCATTCATGGGGCCATGTGCGCTTCAGTAAGCGGAAGGTGCTACTTCTCTCAAGACATATGTGGCACTGAAGAAAAATCCGCAAATAGAGGTAGTTGTGTTCAACCCTGTCGAAGGCGATGGTGGGTTCGTGAAGAATCTGGAAACACATATATATACGATGGAGTTCGATTCATGAATTCACGCGATCTTTGTACTATTGCTCATATTCCTGAATTAATTGAAACAAATGTAGAAGCTTTCAAGATTGAAGGAAGAATGCGACATCCTCATTATGTTGAAATCGTTTCTAAAACATATCGAGAAGCAATTGAAGCTTACTACGATGGAACTTTCACAAAGAAGAAGGCAGGAAGATGGGTAACTGAGTTAAAAAAAGTATATAATCGAGGATTTACTACAGGATTTTACTTTAAAAGGGTGACAGAAGAAGATCAACAACATAAATCTCCAACAAACCTCTCTCATTTTAGGTATATTAAAGTAGGGGAAGTAGAACGCTATTATCCTGATGAAAATAGTGCACTTATTTTATTAAATAATGGATTTTTATCAAAAAAAGATGACTTGGTAATAATGGGTAAAACAACAGACACTTATCTACATCAAGAAGTAAAAGTAGTGAAATATAAAGGAAGAGAAGTTGATAAAACCCCAAGAGGGACGAAAAATGAAGAAATACAAATCGAATTAAAAGTAGATGGCCCTGTTTTTGGAAAAGGACAAGACAAGGTGTATGTTTTTACTGATCGTACTTATGAAAATAGAACTTATTCATTATAAATTTAAAATAATAAAAAAAAGATAGTTAGAGATTATTTAATCCAAGAGAATTAAGTTTTTCTGCGCTAGGTTTACCAGTTTCGGGATTAAAAGTTCTAAATTTATAATATGCTTCCTTTAATTGTTGAAAGTTTGGAGACTTTCCCGCAGAACCACCATCTTCTAAAGGATTTAATAATATTTGAGGTAATCGATCAGCAGCAGGAGTGAGGCCCATTTTTAAATTAAACAGGCGTTTTATCATATAAATCCTTTCACCAAAAGTCTTGAGATCCTCAAGAGAACATTTCATTCCTGATGTTGCTTGTACCAAATCTGCTATTAATGAGGGGAGAGGATTAGCAAAAACGCATAGTATGAGAGACCCTGTTAATGCTCGAAAATCTTGTGCTCTAGCACTGGCAATTGCCATATCTTCATCGTCTTTATATTTATCCATATAATTAATATCATATTCTTCCATGGGGATGCCCATCAAGATGTTGAACATGTCGCATGAGCAATGGCAAGGGCCTCTAGGTGTTGCTACCGCGTATCCTACGGCCATTCCAAAACTGGACCTTAAATCGTGATATGGTACTTCCATGCCGTACACCGTGGCAATTTCTTCTTGAGAGATCCCAAATTTCTTTCCAACAGCATCTGAACCTTCAGCTAGTAAATCTCCTATTCCTTCTCTAAGACTGATTTTTTTAATCATTTCAAGAGCAGGTTTTTCATTTCCCCATTTTGGCTCAAGACCATCAATATCCTGCGATGTTATTTTCCCGTTGTTAAACAAGTAGTAAATAAATGCGATTGTACTTCCTGCGCTTATTGTATCAATGCCATATGAATTACATAATTCATTAGCTTTAACAAGAGATCCTAAGTTATCGTTTAATATCATTGAACCAAAACTTACAATAGTTTCATACTCCGGACACGCAACCTCTCCTTCAGTTTTATATTCTCCTTCTTTAACAATTGCTCTCTTAGCACAACCAATAGTACAAGAATAACACGGATAACTTCCTGCATGAATTTTTTCTGATGCCGTAGTACCAGATATATTTCCAGCTTTATCCCAACTTCCTTGAGTCCAATATTTAATAGGTAATTCTCCAAACATATTATACATATCCAACCCTCCTGCGGTCCCTAGGTTTCCAACAACACTCGTTAAACCCGCTATTTCAACAAGTTCTTGTGCTTTGGCTACAGTAGCTTTAAGAGCGTCAGGATCAGCGGCATCGAAAGGTTTCTTTTTCCCTCGAACTGTTATCGCTTTTAATTTTTTTGAACCCATTACAGCACCCATTCCAGTCCTTCCAGCTGCTTTTTCGTCAGTACCAATCATTGCATATTTAACTAAATTTTCTCCAGCTTGACCAATACAAGCAACTCGAGTTAAGTTCGATCCAGACCGTTCTTTCAAGCTCTTTGAAGCTTCAAAAATATCCTTCCCCCAAATGTCTGAGGCATCTTTAATCTCAGCAGCGTTTTCAGTAACCTGCAAAAAGACAGGACTATCAGAAGCACCCGTTATAATAATACCATCATATCCCGCTTTTTTAATTTCAGGACCCAAAAAAGCCCCACAGTTAGATTCGCCCCATATTCCCGTATAAGGAGATTTTGCGCATACTACAAATTTTCCACTAGATGGAATATTTGAACCTGTAAATGGTCCTGTCATGAACATTAGTATATTATCTGGTGATAATGGGTCAGTATCTTTATCCAAGTGATCATATAAATATCTACAAGCATAACCAGTACCTCCAAGAAAATCTTTGGCAATGTCTTCATTTAATGGTTCTTCAGTTATTTCTTGACTACTAAGGTTAACTTTTAATAATTTTCCAATAAAGCCTTTCAATTAAATTTCACTTCGATTTATTTTTTTAATATTACTACACTTATTATTAATATTATTTTTAGATTTCATGACTTTTAAATTTTAAAATATAAACTTAATAAGCTTTAAAATTTGAATTCAGGTTGACTTAAATAAATATTTTTACACCCATGGATTCGAGAGTATTTAAAGAATCTGTAAGGAATTTTATTTCATTTTTCTCTAAATTGATATACTTAAGGGATGACAAAGATTCGATTGATTTTGGCAAAGAAGAAAGAGTATTTATTCTTAAGAACAAATATTTTAACGATTTTAATGATCCTAATGAGTCAGGAAGTGCTTTTAATTTATTATTACCTAGATATAAGTATTTTAAGGACGATAATTCACCAATCGATGCTGGAATGGATTCTAATTGGTTATAATATAAATAAAGATATTTTAGTGATTGAAGTGAACCTATAGAATTAGGAACTTCTGTTAGTTTGTTCTTACCTAAATCTAATATTTCCAATTTTGATAGAGAGCCAATTGTTTCGGGAATTGATTCAAGTTCGTTGAAACCTAATATCAAGACTTCTAATAATGGGAGCTTCCCTATGGAATCTACTAAATAATGGATATTATTAGAAGATAGATCTAGATTATGTAGAGAAGAAAGAGCTCCAATCGAATCAGGGAGAGAGATAATCTGGTTCTTGCTTAAATCTAAGGATTTTAAGGATGATAGTAATCCAATAGATTCTGGTAAATGTTTTATCCTATTTTCATATAAATCCAATTCAAGTAAAGATGTAAGATTTCCTATTGATTCGGGGAGCTTTTTTAGTTCGTTTTGATCAAGTCTAATAGATTCCAATGATTTTAAAT
>JAEORV010000103.1 GCA_016840695.1 Promethearchaeota archaeon | reverse complement strand
AGAGAACTTTTGTTGATTCTAGAAAAGTATCATAACCTCCTTTTATTATGAAAATAGCGATGAATAAACCTATAATTGAATCCAATACATAGAAATTTATTGAAACGCCAATGAACCCTATGATTACTGAGAAAGAAATGAGAATATCAAATAATTTTTCGTTTCCTTCGGATTCAATAATTGGTGAATTTACTTTTTTGTTTATTATTTTTAAATAAACTGTAATAATTATTGATATGCATAATGAAAAAATTAAAAATATTGTAACTAATGGTGAAAAATAAACAATCTTAAAAGTTCCATTAATAAAGTTAATGATAGAAGTAATGGAGCTTAAAATTATGTTATAAGCCGTAAAGAAAATAAAAAGAGAGATAATCAAACTTACGATATTTTCGATTTTATAGAATCCATACGGAAATTTTTCATTTGGTTTTTTTTGTGCAAATATGACCCCAATAAAAGCAGAAATATACATGATAATATCAGTCATATTGTCGAAAGCATCAGCTTGAAGTGCTAAACTATTTGTTAAAACACTAAAGATTAATTTGATAATAAAAAGAGCAATCCCGAATAAAGTAAGTATAAGGTTAATAAAAGAAGGTTGTTCGTAGATTTTTAAGCTAGTATCTGTTCCCAACATTTATTCATCTTAATTCCATAAGACTTTTTTTATATTTTCATAGATTTCTAATATTGCTTGACTTGCTTT
This sequence comes from Promethearchaeota archaeon, assembly GCA_016840695.1. GTDB lineage: Archaea > Asgardarchaeota > Lokiarchaeia > Sigyniarchaeales > SOKP01 > FT1-020. Next base: position 5,555 of record JAEORV010000103.1, on the reverse strand, counting down.
TGAATCAGGTTTGTATTCGATTACTGCCTTTGCAAACGACATTGCTTCGGGAATTGATAGATCAAAAGGAATTCGCCCTAAAACATTATACCCGGTTTTAGCAATGTAATCATGAAATTCCTCTTTAAAGGGGCTTTCTAAATCGTGTTTATTAATTATAATCCCAAAAGGTATGTTAAATTGATTGACCACTTCAATTGCCCGTATAACATCGTGTAAACCCGAAGGAGTAGGCTCAGTTATGGTGATAATATAATCCAGCCCTGATATCGTAGCTATTACAGGACATCCTATTCCTGGAGGTCCGTCAATTATCACTAGATTTGAGTCTTCAAATTCTCTTAATTTTTGTGCGTGTTCTTTCGAATCTGATACAAGTTTACCTGATGTTGTACTCCCTAATCGAGTTTTTCCGTATACTAATGGAACTCCGATTTCAGATTGAAATGATATGATTTCTCCACTTTTAACGGGATTTATTTCAAAAGCGTGTTCTGGACATAAAACTTTACAAGCACCACAACCTTCACATGCTAGATAATTAATTATTGGTACTGAATTTTGATCATCCCATTTAAGCGCGTTAAATTCGCAAAAATGATCTTCAATGCATTGCTTACAATTCACGCATTTGTCTGGTAAAAATGAAGCCTTGAGAGTTGCATACACATCTTTAGTATCAATTTTTGACGTATCTTCGGCAGGAAGAATAATTGCTAAATTTGGGGCATCAACATCACAATCAATTACCAATACCTCAATTTCAGCATCATCTTTTGCGATATTTGCTAAAGAAGCTGTTAGTGAAGTTTTACCAACGCCCCCTTTTCCTGAAATTACTCCTATTACTTTTCTTTCCACGAGATTATTTCACCCTTGCATAGTTTCTTTCATATCAATCCATTTTTTTAAATTTATAAAGATATTAGTAAAAGCAACGAAACCACCACCATTTTTATTAAAATCGTTATTTTTATCCATGAGTGGCTTTCCTTGACAATATGAAATCACGATATCATTATCTAGGGGGATATCTCCTAAAATCTTGATGTTACTCTCTTTCAATTCTTTTAAAAATTGATCTCTATAGCCTAATAATGATGATCTGTTAACGATAACTTTATAATCCTTTTTCAACAATTCAATTAATTCGATTATTCTAATCAAATCTAATTTTCCAAACCTCGTGGGTTCAGTTACGGGGATGATAAGATCTGCTTTATCGAGTAGAAGTTCAACATCGCAATGCGCTCCTGGAGCAGTATCTAAAACAATGATATCATATTTTTTGGGATCATTTTCAATAATATTATCAAGTTCGCTAAGAAGAGCTTCAACCACCGCGGCAGAACGAGCTTCTGAGGGTTTAAGTTCTCCGAGAAAGAGTGAAAGCCCATTAATTTCTGTTGAATAGGTCCAACCAATCGTTTTCGAATCTGGTATAATCGCGTCTTCTGGACAGATTTTATAACATAATTGGCATCCTGAGCACAAATTTAACATTGGAATTGGATATGAATCTTTAATATGTAATAATGCGTGAGGTGCACAATTTTCAGCACATAATCCGCATTTAGAACACTTTTCTTCTAAGAATTTAGGTTTAAAAAATGGAACTTCTGTTTTATTTTCGAGTTCTCCACTTAATAGCAAATATGTATTAGGATTCTCTACATCTCCATCTATGAGCAGTACCTTATTTCCTTCATTTTTAAGCATTACAGCTATATTAACAGCACATAATGTTTTTCCCGTACCACCTTTACCCCCAGTAACGCAAATTGTTATAGGCTTGTTATTTTTCATGATGATTAATTTAAGTTTATTATGATTTAGAATTGTCTTCCTCGGCCACCGCCGCCACCCATTCCGCGACCCATGCCACCGCCGCCACCCATTCCGCGACCCATGCCACCGCCACCACCCATGCCACCGCCCATTCCATAATGAGATCCAACATTAGCTGAACTAAGTTCGCTTAATTTTCCTTGGATATAGAGATTTATCACTTCTTGTATGGTAATGTTTTGATTTGGTGCTTGATATATCTTTAGGTTTAAGGCACTAAGCCCGTTTGCTGCATTAGGCCCTAAAAACCCAGCAATCACAATATCAGCCTTGTTATTTCCGATTAATTGAGCTGCTTGTATCCCCGCGCCTCCCATTGCACCAGCAGCATGATTTGGGACCGTTTTTACCGATTTAATTTCATTATTTCCTATTTCAACGAATGTAAAGCTTCCACATCTTCCAAAACGAGGGCTCATACTATCGTTTAATCCACCACTTCCCATTGAGGGAACTGCTACAATAACCACTTTTGAATCACCTTTTTTTGTTTTTTTAATTTTTATTTTTTTTAATTTTTATATTTGATTTTTTTATTAAATTATAAATCAACCAACCTTATTCTTGATATTATTGAGCACCTATTCCTTTTTGTGCTCCGATATTTGCTTCTTTTATTTTTTTTAATTTTCCTTGAAGAAATTGTTCTATTATTTGCTTTATTGTTATATCTTGATCTGGTGCATGAAAGATGTTAATATCTAGAGAATTCAATATTTCTACAGCATTAGGTCCTAATAATCCCGCAATTAAAACATTAGCGTTATTTTCTCCTAAGGTTTGAGCCGCTTGTATCCCTGCACTCCCCATTTCTCTAGCACCAGGATTAGGTAATGTTTTAACTGCTATTATTTCATTATCTTCTACTGTTACTAGTGTAAAACTTGGACAACGCCCAAAACGAGGATTTATTTTTTCATTTAAACCACCATCTCCAGTGGAAGGAACGGCAATAATTGTCATTTGTTAGTTCTCCTCATATAGCATTATCTTTTTTTATGATTGAGTTATTTTGATAACTTTTAATTGCGCGTTTTAAAGTTCTAACAGATAATTCTGCGCAATGTTTATGATCTTCAGGCAATCCTTTTAAAGCATCGTCAATATCGTTTGGAGTTAATTTTTCAGCATATTCAAGAGACTTACCTTCAATTAATAATGTTGTTTGGCATGCAGTAGCAACAGAAGCACCGCAACCATCCGTTATAAAATTCGCTTTCTCAATAATACCATCATTAATAGTTAAAAAGAATTCCATGGTATCTCCGCATGGCCCCTTATAGGTTTGTGAAACAGATATCTTATTATCTGCAGGTTTACCCCAATTTTTAGGATTGTGAAATAACTCTATAATATAATCATTATATAGCTCTCGTTCTTTTTCAATGATTTCTTCTTGTAATTTTTTTACAAAATCATCGAATGTATCTTCTTTCATGATTATAAATTTCTCCTCCTACTAATTTTTTCTATTATTTCTTCTCTAAAAGTTCCCTGATTTTGTTTATTGTAGCTTTAAAAGCCTTTGAGCTTTCTGATTCAGGATACTTAATGGTAAAAGGTACCCCTCTATCTCCTTGCTGACCTATTTCCGTTTCAAAGGGAATTCTTCCCAGTAAAATAATTCCAAAATCTCTCACGGCTTTTTCAGCCCCCCCACTTCCAAATATTTCTATAAATTCACCACATTTAGGGCATGTAAATCCCGACATGTTCTCAATGATTCCGAGCACGTTTCTTTTCATTATTTGAGACATTTTAATAGTTTTTCTCGCATCCATTAACGCGACTTCTTGTGGAGTCGATACGACAACCACATTTTCATCTGGAATTAATTGCAAGATATCTAATGTTTCGTCTGATGTTCCTGGTGGTAAATCACACACCAAATAATCGAGTTCTCCCCATATTGCGTCTCCTAAAAATTGTCTCACGGCACCCATTTTCATTGGACCCCTCCATATAACAGGATCGTCAGAATTCTGAGTTAAAAATGCCATGCTCATTACTTTCATGTTTAAGGGCCCAATCACGGGATAGAATTTATTTTCACCCGGATCCACTCTAGGTTTAAGTTCAGGATTAACACCTAACATCTTCAACACATTTGGACCGGTAATATCTACATCTAAGATCCCAACCCTCAAACCAACGCTGGCTAAACTTATCGCTAGATTTACGGCAACTGTTGTTTTTCCAACACCTCCTTTTCCAGAGATGACAACAATCTTGTGCTTGATTTTTTCCATGTTTTTTTTAATATTTTCTTCTCTCTGTTCCAATTCTTTCTTCTTTTTTTCTTGAGAATTTATTTCTTCTTGCATACTAAGACCTCTGTTATTTTTAAAATAAAATAAAAAAAAAATTGAAAATATTTACTATATTTCTATTTTCTTATTTGCACTTTCGGTTTAACAGGTGAAGCTCCACTCATGTTCGTTAATATGGGACAATGAGAAAGCACTTTTTCCATCATTTCATTGATTTTTTCTTCGGGTGCGTCTGCTTTAATTCTTATGACAGGTTCAAGCTTGTCATATCCAGCGAGCAAGTTATCATCAATCCCAAAAATTGCACCGAGATTGATATGCCCCCGCGAATTAACGACTAAGGATTCGATTTTAATATCCATGATTTTTGCCCAAAATTTAGTTACAGCTACAATACAAGCGCCTATTGAGGTTAAAATGACTAATAGAGGTGATGGCCCTTCGTTGGTTCCATCTAAACCCTCAGGTGCGTCGATTAATATTTTAAACGGCTTTGCACCCATTGTACATTCAACTTGCATCCCTTCTTCGAGCATTTTGCATTCGACATTAAAATTTTTTTCCCCATTTTTTATGTCAGCCTTAACGGCTTCGTATGTTTCTTTAAAACTTGGCATTTTTTTCACTCTTGTTCGATTTTTTTATTTCATTTTATTTGTTTTTTAATATTCTAATTACACTTTCTATTGATTATTTATTCATGATTATGATTTTTTCCATATTCATCGTCAGCTTCAGTGTGAATTTTTTCAACCCCAAAACCCTTTCCCGCTCCAGGGTTACAAATGCTTTCACCACCTTCCAAAGTTCCATCTAAGATTCTCTCAATTACATTAGTAATCTTTCCAGAAACTCCCATAATAACATCAATTCCATATTGAGCAAAAAATTGAATGGCTCTTTGTCCCATGCCCCCTGTAATTATGCTTGTTGCTCCCTGACTATTTAGGAATTGAGGGATGCTTCCAACGGAATGCCCTGGATTTGGTAATACTTCTTTCTCCAATACCTTATTATTCTCAATTGTTATGAGGCTAAATTGAGGAGCTCTTCCAAAATGAGGACAAACTTCGTCTCCTTCCGTGCTTATAGCAATTTTCATTTCTAATTTTTACCTCCATTGATGAAAATTTAATAAATTTCTTTTTAATAATTATTCATTAACTACTAATTTTGAATATGAAACAACATATTTAAATATTTTGAATAGGTATTCAAAATTAGACTTGGGCGCCCTAGTATCATTTAGAGAGGAAATGAAAAATTTATGTCATTTAGAAGGCTCATACTTCATTTCTACAAAGGTTTGAGTATTCTGAATAATCATTCACAGAAAAGACCTCCCTAATTGTAGTCTAATCTGCTTAAGGCAGTTTTGAATAATCATTCATAATATTTAAATATGTAGTTTTCTTAATATATATTGATCAATAATAA
>JAEORV010000102.1 GCA_016840695.1 Promethearchaeota archaeon | reverse complement strand
ATAAAAATCAATTTCGATATAATCAATATAAAAATATAAATAATAATAAGTCAGTTTCATTATAAAAATATAATAATTAAAATATTACAACAAGAATTTATGGTGATATAGAACACATGACGATTGACTGGCATAAGGCTGAAGAGAAACCAGATAAAAAGATGAGCGTCGAAGGTAAATTCCTATTAGATCTCCGTGCTAAGGTAAACGATTTAGAAAAACAACTCTCTGAAACGAAAAATCAACTATCTCAAACGCAAGAAGAGCTCAATTCAACTAAAAACACTCTCGATGGTACTCAAACTGAGTTAAACGAAACAAAATTAACCCTTAATAGCACGATTTCTCAGAATGATGCGAATGTTAAGGAAAAAGATGGAATAATTAGTGGATTAAATGGAGATTTGGACTCAGCCAATGCTAGAATTAATGAACTAGAGAGTAATCTAAGATCTAAAGAGGACGAATTAACAGCTTCCAATGAGAAGATCACAAGTCTAAATTCTGAAATTGAGTCCTTAAAAGGAAATGTTGGTGATTTAGAAGGTAAGTTGAATGAAGCTAATAGTTCAATCTCAGCGAAAGATGAAGAATTAAACAAATTAAGGACTGATATTCAAGATTTAGGGAGTAATAAGGACGCTGAAATACAAGCATTGAACGATAAGGTTAATAATTTAAGTTCTGAAACTCAAGATTTAAACGGTAAGCTTTCTGCAGCTCAAGAACAAGTTTCTCAATTAACTGCACAATTAGAACAATTAAACAAGGTATTACTGGAAAAAGATAGCCAAATTGAAGATTTAATTAAGACTCTTGAAGAAAAAGAAAAAGTCCTTGGAGAACAAACTGCCCATCTCGAAGAGGTTGAATCCGAATTAAGTGAGTTAAAGCCTCCAGAAATTGGTGCGGGAGGTTTCATGAGTGATGAGCGAGTTACCTGCCCAATGTGTGGTGCACACGGAAAAGATATTAAAATGGAAGAGGATAAATCAAAGGTCTTGAGCTATGTTGGCCACATTCCAATGTACGCAAAGAAACATGTGTGTAAAAAGTGCGGCTACGATTTCTAACCTTACTCTTTTTTTAATATATCATTTTAATGGCAAAAATATCATTAAAAAATTTTATTCAAATTTTAAGTAGTGATTTTAATTTCATAATAAACACCTTTAAATAGGGTTTTTCACTTATTATAATTAAGTTATGAAATATTTTTACACTACTAAAATAAGTATAGAGTGATTACAATGGAAGAAGTAGACCAAGAATTAGAAGCATTAAGATTGGATAAAGCGGAAAAATTGATGAGTCAGGAATCTATGCCAACATCAATCGTGAAATTACACACGGCTGAAGATTACAAGAAGTTAATCGAAAAATATCCCAATAAAATCATGGTTATTGATTTTACGGCAGTTTGGTGCGGACCATGTAAATTTTATGCACCAATATTTGAAAAGATTCAGAGCGAGTTTTACGAGGACTTCATTTTCGCGAAAGTTGATGTAGACGAAAATCGAGCGCTGGCAATGCAATATCAAATAACGGGCGTTCCAACAACTCTCTTTGTCAAAAAGGGAAACGTGTTAAACAAGGGCGTTGGCGCCATGAATTATGATATGCTCAAGAAATATTTGGAAACCATAAAACAACACCGTTAAGCAATTAATTATCTTTTAATTTTCTTGTTTTTTTTTATTAAACTATAACGAAATAGTTGAGGTTGCATGGAAGTAATAGGAAAACAATTAGAAGAGTTTGAAGAAATTAGAATAGATGAAATTTTAGAAAAAAAAGAAATCTTCTCGAGCTTGCGATTATTCAAATGTATCTTAGGTTTAAACCAAACAGAATCTAAGGTGTTTGGTTATATTATGAAAAATAATGATGTGAGCACGACTGAATTGACGGAAAAACTACAAATGGACAGGAGTTCAATTCAACGAGCAGTGCAAAATTTATCTGACCTAAAAATCATTCACAGGAAATCGAAATCAATGAAGAACTATGTTGAAGAAAAGCAATTGGAAAACGTCAATAAAAAGGGTTATGTATATGTCTACAACGCAGCGAATATGGAATCCATAAAAAAGGAATTTAGAATGTTGCTAGATAAATGGTACGAATCCATGATAAATTACATTAAAAATCTGGACACGTTATGTGAATGTTGTGATATTAAATTTGAACAGTGTTAACTTTTTTTCTTTACCTTGATAATTCTTTTCTAAAAAAATAACTTTTAATATCGCTTCAACTATTCATAACCTATGGGAGATAAGAAATTCATAGGAACTCTACCTCAGAAAGAACTGTTGAAATTATACGCCAAGCACGTGAACGGACCAAAAGTCAAGCTTTTTAAGGGCTTTGGATTAAATGTAATCCCTGGAGAAAGAGAAGGGATCAAGTTCAAGATTTTAGAAAGAGTAAAAGAATCAGGACCGCCCTTAGAAATAATAAATTGCAGATCGAGCGGGGGAGTGTTCAATTTAGGACATAGAAATCCGAGAATAATCCAGTACGTTAAAGATGCTTTAGATTGGCTTGATCTTGGAGATCACATGATATTATCTGAATGGAGGGCCCTCTTAGGGAAAAAATTGGCGGAATTAATGCCTCCGGGTATTACAAAAACAACATTTGGCGTGAGTGGGGGAGAAGCGATTGATTGCGCAATAAAGTTTTCTCGTGCTTATACTAAGAGAAAAGGATGCGTTTCGGCCATAGGAGGATATCATGGTCATACCGGTTTTGCCATGTTGACAGGAGATCCCGACTTTAAAGAAAACTTTTTATGGGGCAATTCTGATTTCAGACAAGTTCCTTTTGGCGATATAGATGCGATGAAAAGAGCGATAACGGAAGACGTTGCGTGCGTGATATTAGAGACCATTCCTGCAACTGGAGGAGTTCTCATCGCTCCTGAAGGTTATTTTGCTGCGGTCCGAGAAGCATGCGATGACAAGGGTACGATGATGATCATTGACGAAGTTCAAGCAGGTCTTGGGCGTACGGGAGAATTCTGGGCAATTTACGGGGGCATGTACCCAAATGAGAAAATCGTGCCAGATTTCATGGTATTGGGAAAGGGCATGAGCTCCGGAATCTATCCACTATCAACCTGTAGTTATAAACCGTTTATCGAAAAAGCTGTGTTTAAAGAAGACCCATTCATCCACATCTCTACAACAGGGGGTTCCGATATCGGATGTGCAATAGCTCACGAAATGCTGGAAATTCAATCCGATCCTAAGTTTCTAGAGCACGTGAAAGAAATGGGCAAGTTATTTGGCAAAGGATTGAACGAAATTGCCGATAAAAATCCCGATTTAATCAAAGATGTTCGGGGAAGAGGCCTAATGTGGGGCGTTGAATATCACACCGAGACGGATGGACAATTGGCAATGTTGCATTCCATAAACGAAGGAATCTTGCTTAATTACTGCGGAAATAAGAAAGATACGCTCATTATTATGCCACCATTAATAGTAAAGAAAGAAGAGATTGAAGATATAATAGAAAGACTTGACCGAGCGATGTCGAACTTCATGAAATTAAAAAAGAAATGATTTGAGTTATCGTGAATTTAGAGAAATTATTCAAACCAAAATCAATGGCAGTTGTTGGCGTAAGCAAAAAAAATCCGCTAAGTCCTGGACGAATCGTGTTTCTGAAAAACCAATTTGAACTTGACGTGAAAGCGTATGGAATCCATCCGGAAGGTGGCGAAATTGAGGGGGTAGAATTATATCCAAGCTTGGATAAGCTTCCCGAAATTCCTGATCTTCTAGTCATGGCCGTTGGGGCTGAAGCTACCATGAAATACATGCAAGAGAGTATTGATCTAGGAATTCCCGCTGGAGTTATTATTAGCGGAGGATTTGCTGAAATTGGTGGAGAAGGGATAAAAAGGCAAGAAACACTGAAAAAGATCGCATTTGACAACGATATCGCAGTTCTTGGCCCCAACTGTATTGGTGTTTACGCTCCTCCCTTAATTGACACGATATTTCTCCCTACAGAGCGCATTACAAGACCTCCGAAGGGTTCTGTTGCGCTAATAAGCCAGAGTGGGGGCGTGTTAGTCGATCAATTTTTTGTTAAGTTCAAGGAGCGCAATATTGGCGTGTCCACTGCAGTCTCGATTGGAAACCGAGCAGTTGTCGATGAGACAATGTTATTGGAATATTTTAGCAAGGTTGATACTGAAACGAGTAATATCGCGTTTTATTTAGAAGCCTTTAGCGATAATAAGGCAAGGAGATTTTTGGAATTAGCTCACGAATCAGAAGATACAATCATCACATTCTTTGGGGGGGTCACTCCTCAGGGAAAAATCGCAACGCAATCTCACACGGCGAGTTTAGCGGGCAATAGCAAAATCCTTTCGGCTGCTTTAAACCAGTATCACATCATCCAACCGCGCTCGGAAAGGGAATTGTTAACTTATTTGAAAGTCTACGATGTCTTGTCCCAGAAAAAGAAACCGTTTGGAGAAAATACCATCGTCTACGGGGACGTGGCCATATTGTCTGTTTCTGGCGGACATGGCGTTATATGTTCAGACATGCTTGGTAAATATGGTCTGACGGCCGTGCAATTTACAGATAAAGAAAAAGACGAAATGAAAGGAGCATTAAATCCCGTTGCTCGCGAAATTGCCTCTTTTAATAACCCAATAGACTTGACTGGTTCTGTATTGGACGGGGATATCGTGAACATGATCCAATACCTTTCAAATATAGATAAAATTGAATGCATCATATTGTTGCTCTTACCGTATCCCCCGAATATATCTTTTCAAGTTGGTCGGCGGATTGGGAACGTCGTATCGCAAGAAAGAAAACCCGTGATATGCTTCATACCTTACATTGAGAAATATTCCTTAATTATAGAATCATTAGAGCTTTCTAATATTCCCGTCTTTCATAGCATTAAAGAAGCAGTTCAAGCGGTTTCTGCTTTAAAATTAAGGACGAGAATACACAATTTAAAGAATGATAATATATTTTGGAAATAAAACAATAACTATGGACGATTTATAAAAATCTTTACATTTTTCTTCTTAAAATTATAAAAAATCATACAATTATTGAAAAAAAAATATTTAAATAAGAATTCTATTTTGTATTTTCTGTATGTTATAATCGGTGGTTAAATGGCAGGAGATCAAAAATGTAGAGGAACGAATATTTTAGCTGTAAAAACTAAATTATTGAATCCTCAGATGATATTTAAACAAATTCCTGAATATAACTACGACAACATTTCACCTACGGAGTGGTATCCCATGGAACAATTTACTAAATTAACTGATTACATTGAAAAAGCGTTAGGTAAACCTGTTTTAATGAAGATTGGGAGAGGTATAATTCCTGAAATGAAAGAAGCAGGAATTCTCCCGTTTAAAGCACCCGAAGATCTTTTAGACGCTTTACCTGCGGTATATCTTGAGGGAAATTCGGGATCTAGTCTTGGGCAATGGAAGTTGCTTGAAAAAGGTGAAAAACACTATACCTTCGAGAATTCTACAATGCATAACTGTCATTTAGAAGAAGGAATAATTTATGGTGGTGTCGAAGCGTTCGGTGGAAAATTCCCTAAAATAACTCAAAAAACATGCGTGAAAAACGGGGATAGTGCGTGTCATTTTGATATTAAATGGTCTTAAATTTTTTTTTCGGGCGATAAAAAAACCAAAAGATTTCCTTTTCTTTTCACATGACTAAGTAACGTCAACTAGACTTTCTAATAATTTTATTGTTTTATTTACATATTCGTTGTCGTTTATTGTTAGTTCAATGGCATTTTGAGGGCAAACATCAACACAGCGACCACAACCCCTGCATTCCTTGTTAATAACTGCCCGTTCCCCGATTAAATGGATAGCATCTACAAAACAAACGCCTTCAGTACAGGTTCCACAACCTATGCATTTATCTCCTACTTTCACTTCAACGCCAGGCATTTTATGTACCTTGCTTCCTATTTCAGGATTGATTATTGGTGCCACTCGCCATAAGCAACAGCAAGGACAACAATTGCATATTGACATGAGTTTATCTCCTGGATCTACTCCTAACCATTGTCGATCTAACAAGTTTCGCCCTATCATGTGAACTAATCCTGCTTCTTGACATTTTTTCAGATGGTCTAAAGCCTCTTCTTTTGAAACCTGCTTACCAAGTTGAGGATTAATTCCTAAAGTTGCTTCACCGAGAAATAAGCATCCCAACTCAATTGGATAATCCTTGCATTCCATGCTTGAACGG
>JAEORV010000101.1 GCA_016840695.1 Promethearchaeota archaeon | reverse complement strand
TAAAAAAAGGGGAGCCCCTCCGCTCTACCGGTTCGTTTGTCCTACTGAAGAACCTAATATCTGGCAATTATTAAATTTATTTTTGTCCGATAAAGAACAACGGTGGATTTACAAGTGGGTTAATTATATCCCTAAACCAGACGATAATATTTTATTAATAGGTAATTATACTCATCTATTTCCGTTTATAATCGGAGGAAGTAGACTATTAGATTACTTCAAACCAATATCGCGGGTTGATCAATGGGAAGGAGGTGCTTACTTGTATCAAGGAGGATATTTGGACGTTGTACAAAGAATCGCTCAGAGGACCAAGAGTGATTTCGATGGATGGGGGGTAAAAAACATTACTGCCATTTTGGATGCTGTCGAATATATCTTTACAGAAGCCCATCCTAAAGAATTTGGAGTCAAGCACGATCAAAAATTCCATAATTTTCATCAATGGCTTTTAGATAACATCAATTCTGGAGAAATTAAATTAGAGAAACAATTAGATCTAAGCGTGACTGTTCACGATAATTGCTATTCAAAAGCTCTTGGAGGGAAGTACTGGGATCCTCCTCGAGAAATCCTTAAAAAATGTGGGTGTAACCTTATAGAAATGGAACACAATAAGAAAGACTCGTTATGTTGCGGTTTTGGGGCAGGTGCATCGTGGGTCAAAAACATGGCGATGCCGTTTGATATCATTTCTGAGGGGACTAAAAAGTTTAAGGAAGCAGAAGAAACGGGAGCAAAAGCCTTAATTTCGTATTGTGGAGGCTGTATATATCTACTCTGGGCCACTCGAGAGCTTTTAGGAAGTAAGATCGATATTTATCACATAATTGAAGTAGTTCGAATGGCAATGGGAGAGAAAATTAATTACCCCCAGGATCACATAAGACGCGCTTGGGATGTCATTGCAATAATAACTTATCAATTGCTTCTATCGACCTTTCAAAACAATTTTTTCATAAAACGCGTCACATACGATAAAGAAAGGAGTACTTTCAAACCAAAAAGGCATTTATTATTAAAAATAATAAGGTACATGTTTAACATAAAGCTTGTCAGGAAGTTTTATGCGAAATTTTTCCAGAGCGCAATGCCACTTATGAAAACTCGTTAGATTTCATGGTTATAGCTCTTTTTATTTTGAAAGTAAGTTTTTTAAACTTTTAGATAGAATAATACTTACTTATGAATGAGTTTATTATTGTTAATGGAATAAAATTCTGTTATGAAATTCAAGGAGTAGGAGACCCGGTAATTTTAGTGCACGGTTTTGGAGCAAAGAAAGAGACTTGGCATGGATTGTTTAACCCTTTGTCAGAAAAGTTTAAAGTAATAAGATTTGATAATAGGGGTGCTGGTAAATCTGACCGTCCAAATGAACCTTTTACAATGAATATGTTTGTAGAAGACATTAAAGGACTAATGGACGCACTAGCTATCGAAAAAGCGCACATTATCGGTTGGTCTTTAGGTGGCATGATCGTACAACATTTTCTTTTGAAGTATCCAGAAAGAGTAAATAAAGCAGTTTTACTTCTAACAAATTATAAGGGACAAGGAGTAGACTTATACAAGCAATCCCGGCACGAGGGATTGGATGTATTGTTAGAAGACCCTGAAAAAGCATTTTGGGACGCGGTTCCTCTTAATTATCACCATAGCTTTAAGAAAAAAATGAAGGCAGACCCCAAGAAAAAGTTTTATGGGCTCTGGTCTGTTGATGATTTAATAATAGAGAGCACAATCGATCCAGCTACTCACGCTGACATTGATAATCAAGCAAGCGCCTTGGAAGATCATAACACGTTGGATAGATTACACGAAGTGCAAATCGAAACGCTGTTAATCGCAGGCTCCCACGATAGAGTTTGTCCAAAATCAACAATGGAAGAAATGGCCATGAAAATGCCCAATAGCACGTTAAAAATAATTGATAAAGCAGGTCATGCTGCTCCTAATTCGAGAGCTCCGGAAGTGAACGAATTAATCATTGATTTTCTATTAAAACCAAGCATTGAAGTATTAGAAACCTTAGAATAAAGCATATAATCCTTTTCCCGTTGTCTTGTGTGTTTTGGGACATCTAAAGAATTTCATTAAGATTATTACTATTTGAAGTATATATTTCATATGACTGAACATTTTGCAGATGTTAATGGAATAAAAATTTGCTATGATATCCGGGGCGAAGGACCTCCCATCGTATTTACTCATGGATACGGGGCAAAAAAAGAAATTTGGAAAGCGCAATATGAGTTAGCTAAAGAGTTTCAACTCATAACATACGATCTAAGAGGCGTAGGAAAGTCCGACCGACCCAACATGCCTTATACAATGGAGATGTTTGCTGATGACATAAAGGCACTCATGGATTTCCTAAACATCAAGAAAGCCCATATCGGAGGACGCTCTTTAGGCGGCATGATCTCACAGAATTTCGTTCTAAAATATCCTGAAAATGTCGATAAATTAATATTAATCACGACCAATTCTGGAATGCCTAGTGCTGATGGAATTGAAATGCTTAAAAAATCTCAAATTCAAGAACTAGAAGAGTTAAAAAATGATCCCAAGAAAGCATTTTTTCAGCAAGCACGGGTATTATATCACCAGAAATTCAGGAAAGACATGGAGAATAATCCAACAAAAATATTCCACGGAATTTTTTCTGCAGAAAGCCTAATTGAAGAGCGATTGCGCGATATGCCTCGACCTCAGGATTTATCAAACATTGCTGAAGCCATTAAGAATCATAAAACTGTAGAGAGATTACACGAAATTAAATGTCCAACATTGTTGATTGCCGGTACTCACGATAGACTCACTCCTTCAAGCTCCTCTGAGCTCATGGACAAAAAGATTCCCAATAGTACTTTAAAGATCATAGAGAGAGCAGGACATTTTCTTACTTTGTCTCGTGCTCCCGAAGTTAATAAGATTATTGCTAATTTCTTGAAAAGTTAAATCGTTAACATTAAAAGAATTTCAATTATTACATACCATATGACTTTTGCAGATGTTAATGGTATTAAGATATGCTATGAAATCCAAGGTGAAGGCGATCCCGTAATCTTAGTCCACGGATTTGGGGTAAAGAAAGAGGTTTGGATGTGTCAATATGGTCCTTTATCGGAAAAATTTAAGGTAATTAGATTTGATAATCGTGGTGCGGGTGAATCTGATCATCCAGACGAACTCTTCACGATGGAAATGCTTGCAGGAGACATTCGTGGATTGATGGATGCGTTAAACATTGAAAAAACACATGTTGTTGCGTGGAGTTTAGGAGGAATGTTCGCCCAACACTTTGCAATTAAATATCCTGAGCGATTAAATAAGCTAGTTTTAATAAATACTCTTCCAAATTGGCCTGGTGGCGATGAAGCGGGAATAACAATGTATGTAGATAGCCAATTAGCTAGTATTAAAGCATACCAAGAAGATCCAATAAAAGCATTTTTCGAACGCGCACCAATGGGGTATTCTCGAAAATTTAAAAAAGAAATGCAAGAAGATACAAAGAAGAAGTTCCATGGCCTTTTTAGCGTTGAAGATTACGCTCAAATGAAAACATCTAATATTCCAACTCCAAAAGACATTGAAAATCAAGCAAATGCGCTCAAGTACCATGATGTTATAGATCAATTGCACCTCATAAAAAATGAAACGCTTATAATCACCGCTGATAAAGATCGCCAAACTCCCATGTCAAGAAATCAACTCATCCACGAAAAAATACCTAATAGTAAAATAATCGTAATCCATGGTGCTGGACACGATTCACCCTTAGAAAAAGCACCAGAAATCAACAAGCATATTATCGATTTCTTGTCTTAATTTTTTTTTCTTTTATTTTTTAAAAATAGAAGCTTTAAATGGTATTTTTAATTTCACGTATTATATTACTTATTATCTTTAATTTCTAATTTCTTCGTGTAGAAGTGTCTCAGAAACGACCTAGCAATAAAAATAAAGGAGGTCC
The DNA here is from genome assembly GCA_016840695.1 of Promethearchaeota archaeon. GTDB lineage: Archaea > Asgardarchaeota > Lokiarchaeia > Sigyniarchaeales > SOKP01 > FT1-020. The sequence continues at coordinate 2,298 of JAEORV010000101.1, read as the reverse complement.
AAAAAACACTCTTGAAAAATATTCAATATTACGACCCTTATGGATAGGGTTATTCATTGATATTTTAGGTTTTTACATTATCGTCCCATACCTAAATGAGCTCAGAATCATTTACAACACCACTCCAGTAGTAATAGGGTTTTTATTGGCAACGAATGCTGTTTTTTCATTATTTTCTGCGCCCATATGGGGAAAGCTTAGCGATAAATATGGTCGAAGACCAACGCTATTAGTCGCTGAAGCAGGCACTTTTACTGCGTTTTTATTGCTTGCCTTTTCAAATAATTTAGGCATGCTTTTTTTCGCTCGAATTTTTGATGGACTTTTTGGAGGTAACTACCCAATAACAAAAGCGATCATTACTGATTCTGTTCCTCCACGAGATAGAGGCGTACAAATGACAAATTTCGGTGTAGTTCACACACTAGCGGGCGTAATAGCTCCTGCATTAGTGGGACTTTTATCTATATTTAGAATATTTCCTCCAGAATTCCCTCTTGCTTTACCTGGATTGGTTTCTGCGGGAATGTCATTCCTTACAATGATTGTAACGGTGTTATTTATACAAGAATCGTGGCCTAAATCATTACGGGAAAAAGTGGAAAAAGAGATTAAAATAAAAGTTCATATCTTAAAAAATAAAAACGCATTATATTTGCTCACTCAATATTTCTTTCACACGGTTTCTTTCATGATGTATGTTGGAACACTTTCAATGTTTATCGGTTTTATCCTTGGACTGGATACTTTTGGAGTAAGCATGTTTTTATTAATATCGGGAATTTCACGTGCAATAATGCGATTTACAGTGTTTAAACCAACCTTGAATAGACTGGGTGAGAAAAATACAACAATATTAGGATTATTGATCTTAGTGATTTCTACGCTCCTCATTGGCATATGCGGGACTTTTTATCACGAATTGTGGATATTTATTGTTATAATGGTAGTTGTGAGTTATGGAGTTTCTTGTGCGAGAGGACTCATGATGAGTAAAATAACTGAAACTGTAACTCCAAAAGAGAGAGGTAAAATAAATGGATATACAACAACCATGGATAGCTTTGGCCAAATAGTTGGTCCTATCTTTGGCACTTTTTTAATCCAAAGTTTCCCAACTTTTTGGTTTGGGATTGTCATGAGTACTTTAGCCTTTGTTGCATTTATAATGGTGTTCAAGAAAATCACTCTAATGCAAATGGAAGAATATTCTTTTAAAAGCAGTGAAAGTCATTAAGCGTTTATGAATAGTTTTTTATACTAATTCATCAATATTTGTGATATGGATGCTGAAAACGCAATAGAAAAAACTATTGAGGTATCTGTAGGCAGTTTTGCGCTTATTAACATGGTAAGCGTTATGGTACCTTTCTATGCGTGTTTAGCATTGTTTTTATTATTCGAATACTGTTTTATTATGTATTTTTCAATACAAACCATTTTTCACTTTCTTCTTTTACCAGTAATCTTCTTGTTAATGTACTATATCTATATTATCATGCTAATCGAATTTTCAGCTTTATGGGTCAGAAAATGGAATAAAAAAGAATCCCCTCAACAAGGGATATTTGAGCGCGTGTTAGAAGACGTAAATAGTCCAACGGGAAGGATGATCAAATATTATCACAAGCGTGGTTTTATCATAAAATTTCCGATGTGGTTAGCAAGCAAATCTCCATTCCCATGGCTATTAAACCGTGTTTTACGGCGGATAGGACATAACAAAATAGGAAAAAATGTTCTTTATTGTGATGGATACGCTGGATTGGAATTTACCGACTTAGGCGATAATACATTCATATATCCAACTTCGGTACTCAGCAGTCACGCCGTAAATAGTATTTTTGGGAAGATCAGTATATTAGAAATAAAGTTAGGAAAAAATACAACCATGTATCCAGGAAGCGTTGCAGGACCAGGAGTTCTTAGTGCGGATAATAATGTCTTTTTCCCAAATACATCTTTGGTTAAAAACTGGCGTGGAGTTCCAGAAAAGCTATATTATCAAGGGAGTCCAGGACGTCCAATTGAAATAAAACACCTGACTAAAGAGGACTAAGAAGATTTCATTACCGAAATTTTTCGTACAAGATGAATAATCCCACTACTATCCAAAAAATAATAAAGAATATAATGAATCCTATAATTTGGTAAGGTGCGGGGACGATTTGCGTTAGCGAAAAACCAATTATCAATAAAATTGAGATAAGAATGATGAATATTACTCGTACAATTCTTATTCTCTGTTTGGTTTGACTAATTTTAATTTCCCTTTTTCAATAGATTTATTAAATTATA
>JAEORV010000100.1 GCA_016840695.1 Promethearchaeota archaeon | reverse complement strand
CAATAAATGCTAGTGAAAGATTGACGATAGGAATGCCTCCTAGTAATTACAAATTAATATTTATAAGCAGTAAGTTCTTATTAGAAATCTTTTATGATTATAATAATAAAATTGAATTCGTGAGATTGAATTTTCGTATGGAGCTAAAATATTATAGCAACGTGAGCTGCCCATCCTGTGGGTACATTAATAATGTTAAAATACCTGAAACAATGTGACTCTCATGGATTGAATGTGAAAAGTGCAAACAAAAAGTTATGGGCAAAGAGAATCACCATGGATGAGCTTGAGTCTTTTGTACCTATGGAGACATTCCATGAATTCACATTCAAGAACAAGAAAGCGAAGAAAAAATTTAAATAAATGGATGAATTCTTTCAAAAAAAAACGAGTGAAAGAAAGACATTAGGAAGGCCTCCTAAGTGCAATATCATGTTAGATTATTAACCTTTAGAAAAAGTAATAATTAATGGAAGATAGATATAAATACCCCTTTCTTTTAGATGCTTTTAGTGAGCTCATTAGATGGGCCAATCTAAAAACATGCCTTTTTTCTAAAAAAATATAGTTATATTTTCTATATAGATAAAGTTAAATATGGGGATATTTTTTGTTGCCATAGATAAGAAGAGAATTTTCGTTAAAAAAGAAATGGAATCAATCCCTTCAGACGATAGAAAGAGAAAGGAAGAGAAAGATAGAGAGTATCAGGAAGCTTATAGAAGATATATTGAAAAAAGAATCGAAACCTTCGTAAACGAGAACCAAAAAATACAATATGAACATAGAAAACTCGAGCAACAAGTCAATACTCTTACAAATGAAGTCAATCAATTAAAACAATCGCCCATGATTATAGGAACTATTACTGATATCTTGGATGAGAACAACGATAGAGTAATTGTTGCCAGTACAACTGGTCAAAATTTCATAGTACCTACTTGCACCGAAGTAAAACGTCAAAAACTAACACCAGGCATGAATGTTGGTCTTAATCAACACAATTACGCGGTAATGGAAGTGTTACCTACGAGTAAAGATCCATTCATAAAAGGCATGGAATTATTTGACTCAATTCCTGATATATCTTACGACGATGTCGGGGGTTTAGATGATGAACTACGCGAAGTTAGGGAATCCGTGGAATTACCTCTCTTAAAACCAGACTTATTTAAAAAAATCGGTATTGAACCCCCGAAAGGAGTATTATTCCAAGGTCCTCCGGGTACGGGTAAAACTTTAATTGCTAAAGCCGTTGCTCATCATACAAAAACTACTTTTATAAAGGTTATCGCTTCTGAATTAGTTCAAAAATTTATTGGAGAAGGGGCGCGATACGTGCGAGAAATTTTTGAATTAGCAAGAGAAAAGGCCCCAACAATCGTATTCATTGATGAATTAGACGCTATAGGTGCCACTCGAATGGAAGAGGCGACCTCTGGAGATAGAGAAGTACAAAGAACCTTATTACAGTTATTAAGTGAATTAGATGGATTTGAAGACAGAGGAGATGTGAAATTCATAGCCGCAACTAATAGAGTTGATATCCTCGATAGTGCATTGTTAAGGCCGGGAAGGTTTGATAGAATCGTTGAATTTCCCATTCCTAATAAAGAAGCGAGATATAAAATTTTTAAAATCCACATGAAATCGTTAAAAACTGAAGAAAATGTTGATGTTAAACAATTTGTAGAGATGACTGAAAACGCTACAGGTGCAGATATAAAAGCAATATGTAACGAAGCAGGAATGTTTGCTATCAGAAAGGAAGTGAATGTAATAACGCAAGAGGATTTCTTAGAAGCCATAAGCAAAGTCATGAAAAAAGTTGAAGACCCCTTCGACATCGATAATATATTCGTGTAATTTGGATTTTCCCTTTTTTAACACTCGCTTCTCGCTCACGCAATTATTAATAATTTAATTTTACAAATTAAAATTCTAGTAATACTTATTATTCTTATTACTAATATTCATGACTCAAATGCTCGAAAATGATGTTATCAAAGTAGTGCAACATTTTGCTCGAGAAAACTCTAAGAAAGACGATATTCACGGATTTTCTCATGTTGAGAGAGTTTACGATATCTGCATTAAAATGGGAAAAGAATTAAACGCAAACATGCGCGTTTTAAAGATAGCTGCTTTACTTCATGATGTAGGTAGGATTAAAGCGGAAAAATATAATAAATTGACGAATCACGCCGAAGTTTCTGCTGAAATGGCTTTAGAGGTTTTGAATGTGAAGAATTTTAACCTTCCTCAAGACGATATTAATGGGATCATTCACGCCATAAAAGCTCATTCCTTCTCAAATGACATTTATCCCGAAACATTAGAAGCGAAAATTCTCTCCGACGCCGATAAGCTAGACGCGCTTGGAGCAATAGGATTATACCGTACAATAGGGTTTACCGTCCAAAACAAGGGTGGAATTGACACTGTAATTGAACATTTAGAAAACAAAATATTGAAACTAAAAGATCAAATGAATTTAGCTGTATCAAAAGAAATTGCTGAAAAAAGACAGCAAATCATTTTAGAGTTTTACAACAAAATAAAGTCAAATTTAGAACTATAACCTTCTTCTTGGCTTCATTTTACAATAATAAACCGATGGCCCCGTTCCAGCGTCGAGTTTGAGCTGAAAAGTCTCTCGCTCTGCGATTTTTCTAGAAACCACGCTGTTAGGATCGTTTGAATCGCCAAAGAATATGGCCTGACCTTCGCAACAGATGAGGCAAAAAGGTTCTAACCCTTGTTCCAATCGATGATTGCAAAAATTACATTTTTCTGCTATTCCTTTTTGTTGATTAAACTGAATCACGTTATAAGGACAGGCCTCCATGCAAGCTTGACAACCATCGCAATTTTCACGATCTAAAATCACGGGACCATCCCCTGTCTTTATAATGGCGTTATTAGGGCACGCTTCCACACAGGGAGGATCGGAGCAGTGATTGCACAACTTGGGAAGAAATTCTAACCACAAATCTGGAGGTGTTCCTGAAGGCACGTCTTTTTGAGGGGAATTCAGGGTTTCAACTTGAATCCAACCTTCAGTCGTGCTATTTTCCAACTTGCAAGCTACAGTACATGCGTCGCAGCCAATACACCTCTCCTGATCTATGACCATTCCTAATCGCTTGCTCATTATTTCACCTCCTCCTTTTTGATCACATCAACGGCTACATCGTTCATGTTCATATTTGGCTCGTAAATCTTGTCTTGGACTGGATTTTTAATGTCATGTGTCAAGTGATTCACGCCTCCCTCTTCAAATTGATCTGCCCACCAACCTTGCATGATATCAACAACTCCAGGTCGTACCGTCCCCGAGACTCTCGCTTTAAGTGTTGTTCGTGCTCTATCGTTAAAAACAGTAACAGTATCACCTGTAGAAATGTTTCTCTCCTGAGCATCAATTGGATTAATGTCAACGACGGGTTCTGGATTTAACTTGAGCAATGATTCAACGTTCGCAAAAGACGAGTGCGTTCGAAAACGGCTATGACCTTGTATGTACGATAGCGGATATTTTGCGTCCTTTTTTGCGAACGGCGCTTCAATAGGGGGCAAGTAAACAGGAAGAGCTTGACCCTCTTCGGACAACCAGTCGGCGTAAATTTCGATCTTTTTTGAAGGTGTTGGCACTCTTAGTGGAAAATTTCCTCCTTCTGGAAGTGCTCTCAGCAAAAAAGCACCTTTCTTAAGTCTTTCGCGAGTAGCACCCTCCCCTTTTAACGTGGGATTGTCGAGAATTAAATCAATCAATCCCTCTTCTCCTCCCTTAAAGTAATCCCCGAACCCAAGTTTTTCTGCAAGTCCCGCAACTATGTTAACATCTGATCTTGATTCATATAACGGTTCGATTATCTTTTGTTGGAGTTGCACGTATGGATAGGGATGGGGAACAAAATCCGAAAATTCGAGTAGACTGCACACAGGTAACACGATATCAGCGTACCGTGCACTGGGAGTCATGAATAGCTCTGTTTGAACTATGAAATCTAATTTTGGATAGAATTCATTCACGATCTTGTTGTAGTCCACGCATTGGTTCACGAAATTGATGAATGCAAACCAAAGTGCTTTGATTGGATAAGGCTTCTCGTTGATTACCGCATCGTATAGGTTTAAGATGGCCATGCGGTGAAAAGACGGTTCGCCCGGAACTGCTTTCAAGAATGGATCCCAGTTTAGTACAGCTGGTATGTTCCCCGAACTAAAAGAGGTTGATACATTACCCGTAACGCTTGCTACTGTTGCCAAACCCCTCAAGCAGATGTCTCCGTGATAGGTTCGACTCACGCCCATGTACGTGAAAAACACGACCTTTTTTGATACACCTATTTTTTCTCCTAATTTGGTTATTAAATCCGCCGATACGCCAGTTATTTCGGCCGCTTTTTCTGGAGGATACTCCTTTGCAAGTTCCATTAGCATCTGAAAGGCAGGCTTGCATTCAATTCCATTAACATCGTAGGTTCCCGTAATACTGGCGGTTTTTAGGGTAGATCGCTTGACTTTTGCCGTCGAATTTGACGCCTCGTCCCAAATCATGTTTGATTTAGGCGGTTTTACGCCGATATCCTCGCCGAGTAGAAATTTACCGGTATCGATTCTCACTAAAAACGAACCATTTGTCTCCTTGCGAATAAAATCCACGTCGTGAAGTCCCTTTTGGAATATCACGTTCATCAATCCTAACGCAAGAGCGCTATCAGTACCCGGAAAAAGCGCTAGATGCTCGTCAGCTTTCGAAGCAGTCACGGTAAAACGTGGATCTATCACTATTACCTGGGCTCCAGCTTCTTTAGCGTCCAAGACTTTTCTCATCGTTTGAAGGGGCATGGCTTCTGCAGGATTCGTACCCCATATTAGGAGCAGTTCCGGAAATTTCCTTTGCCAAAATTCTCCGAATAAATACATGTAAGGAAATTGACTTCCAAAAATGACTCGACTTCCGCAAGGGATCCCCGCATCTCCATAACCCCATGCACTAACTCGAGTAGATTGAGTCAAGCTTGCCAACCTTAAATACGCTCCAAATTTTGTCGTTCCCGCACCAGGACCGCCTAAAACCCAGCCTATGGACTTCCACCCATGCTGCGCTGCGATATCTTTTAATTTTCCTGCGATAGTGTCTAACGCCTCGTCCCATGAGATACGCTCGAACTTTCCTTCGCCTCGTTCGCCGACTCGTTTCATTGGAAATTTCAACCGATCGGGATGATAGGTAACGTCCAACATGGAAAGTCCTCGTAAACAAATGCGATTATCGATTTTATTTGGAAAATCAGCAGGTTCCAGCTTAACCACTCGATCTCCCTTCACGTGGGCCAAAATACCGCACGCATCTATCCCACAATGTTGGGAACACGCAGTTCTGATAGTTCTAATATTATCTTCTTCAGTCATGATATTAACCTTGAATAGTGATTAATAATTGAGAATTAATTTTAATTAACTTTATTTATTCATCTTATCCTTGACATTTTGGATGTTTTTTTCCAATGTTTGAGCACTTTTTTCTTGTCCTAATTCCATGAATAAGTCCCTCGATTCTTCGTAGTAAGATATAGCAGTTTCGTGTTCTTTCTTGCGGAAGTATACTCCAGCAATTCCATTAAACCTGTGTGCTAGAGTGTTTTTATCTTCTAATTCTTTTACAATGGAAATTGAGACCTCAAAAGCTTGAATGGCGTCGTCGTAATTCCCCAGATATTTGTTTATCATTCCAATTCGATTCAATCTTGCTTGCTCTTGGTTTTTGTCTTCAAGAATGCTTGCCATTTCTGTAGCTTTAACGTAATAGGGTAAGGCTTTATAATATTCCTTTCGCTTTTCGTAAGCGTAACCTAAACTATACGACGCATTCCCGATGTATTCTTTCGCATCCAGTTCTTCTGAAATCTCTAACGATTCGGTTAATACTTCAATTGCACGATCAAGGTTTCCTACATCGATGTACATCGCACCTAATCCAGAGTAACGTTCGCTAATCTCCTGCTTGTCGCCTTCTTCCCTGTAAATATTTACTAAATCTTCAGTGTATCTTATGACGTTTTTGAGCTCGCGTTTTTCAAAGTATAACTCTAATAATTTTTCTAAAAGTAATTTCTGGTCGTCAATATTTTCAAGTTCAATTACTAATCCAAGTGATTCTTCATAATTCTTAATAGCTAAGTCATTATCGCCTGCTTCCTTATAGATCTCTCCCATGTAATAAAGAATGTCTGAGATTTGTTTTTTGTTTTCAATTTGAGTGTCAATTTCTAACGCCTTGTGAAAGTATTCAAGCCCTAAATCGTTCTG
>JAEORV010000099.1 GCA_016840695.1 Promethearchaeota archaeon | reverse complement strand
GTTCCTATATCGCGGTTTAACCAATAGATCTCCTAAAAGGCTTCCATTCGTGTTAATCATGTTAAACATGTTTAATTTCGTGGAGTAATCTAAAAGTTCGGGCAAGTCCTTCCTGATCGTCGGCTCTCCACCGCAAAAATAAATGGCTGATGAATTTTTCATAACCTTTATTAGTTGCTTTCCTTGTTCAGTCGTCAAGTCTTTATTAAATCCTTGGTTATAAAGGTCAGGATAGCTACTTCCCCGATGATTGCTGCAATAGGAGCACAAGAAATTACAGTTGTTTGTCATCGTCCAAATGTAAAATATGGGAATAAAGTCGTGGTCTCCTTTCGCCATCTTTTGTTTATTTATAAGTAAGTTCTTTACCGTTTTCATTATTGCCAATATTTTCCGCTTCTGTAAGAGGGTACCCTGCAAGTAATTAGATTTCAACTTTGAATTCTTGGCAATTTCTAAAGCTAAGCGTGTTGCTTCAATATTTAATTGCTTCCAGTCGGGATGGTATTCCTTAGGCTTGTAAAAATTAAATTTCGGATATATTATTTCTTGCGCTTTTTGATTCATCTTAAAATTACCAAACAAGTAATCTTAAATATTATAATTAGAATTTGATGTTTACTCTAATAAAGTTTATTCATGGTGGTCTTAGCACGAAAAAAGCTATATCTCCTCCGCTATAGAAAAACCAAAACACCATGAATCCAATGATGAGGATACAAGTCATGGCGCCCCACCACTGCACTCCTTTGGGGATTCCAAGATCCGTGTTTTTTCTCTGATAGATGGCTCGAAATGCTGCCGCCACGTAGATTGCAGCTAAGATTAGCGTAATGATATATAAGAATAACATTAGCAACGCAAATGTATATACTGGTTTTCCGTTGATCGCAAAATTGTTCAACCATACCCAATATGTAACAATGAGGTGGGTCGGAATTGAAAGATATATCGCAGCAGTTAACGCGAACACGATTGCCCAAATAATACCTTTACCTTTCTTATCCTTTTTTGGTATCGTTTCTACTACCACTTCAGTATTAGACATATGAATAATAATATATTCTTCCTATAAATTCATTTTGTTTGGAAAAAAATAAGAATTATCGTTTGCTATGCAATTTATACTAGAATCATGCGATTTACTCTAAGTATATAACATTAACTATGGTGTTTAAGATTGAATTTCGAACTTAAAGATAAGCAAAAGCTCGTGAGGAGCAGCGTTAGGAAGTTTTCAGAAGAAGTTTTAGCTCCAGTTGCTCCTATAATAGATAGAGATGCCGAATTCTCCTGGGATACGGCAAAAGAGCTATCAAAAATTAACGCGTGGGGAATACAACTACCCGAAAAGTATGGTGGAGCAGATTTAGATTCGATAAGCTATTCGATAACAATCGAAGAAATCTCAAGAATCTGTGCTTCGACGGGATTAACTGTTACTGTCCACAACTCAGTAGGCGCATATCCAATTTATAAGTGGGGGTCTGAAGAGCAAAAAGAAAAGTTTCTCCCTGACCTTGCTTCGGGAAATAAAATTACAGGATTCACGTGGACGGAACCTAATGCGGGATCTGATGCTTCAGGCATAGAATGCTTGGCAGTTGAAGATGGTGATGATTTTGTTCTAAATGGCTCCAAAATATTCGTAACAAACGGGGCTATCGCGTCAGTTCTTGTGGTTGGAACGAGGTTTAAAAAAGAGAACGGTGAAGAAGGGATGACCGCGTTGTTAGTTGAAAAAGACATGGAAGGATACGAGATCGGAACAAAAGAGGATAAATTGGGCATGAGAGGGAATCCAACAACGAGCTTGTATTTCAATAACGTGCGGGTGCCTAAAGAAAATGTCTTAGGTAAGATATCAGATGGATTTAAAATTGCAATGCAAACATTAGATGTAGGAAGGATTGGCATTGCTGCCCAAGCTTTAGGTATCGCTCAAGCAGCTTACGAGCACGCCGTTGAATATTCTAAAGGACGAATTCAATTTAGAAAGCCAATATCAAATTTTCAAGGAGTCTCATTTAAACTGGCAGAAATGGCTACTAACATTGACGCCGCACGCTTATTAGTTTACAGGGCGGCATACTTGAAAGATAATAGAGAGAGATTTACTAAGGAATCTGCGATGTGTAAGTATTATGCAAGCAAAATAGCTCGAAAGGCTACTCAAGAAGCGCTTCAAGTTCACGGGGGCTATGGGTACATGAAGGACCTACCCGTTGAGCGCTATTATCGCGATGTTAAAGTGACTGAAATATATGAAGGGACCAGCGAGATAATGAAGTTGATCATCGCTCAGCAAATCTTAAGAGGTAACATCTAAAATGGTTAAGATTTTTGTGTTAATTAAGCAGGTTCCTGATACTCATAATTTACAAATAAATAGAGCCTCTGGGACAATCATTCGCGAGGGAATTGAAAACGTGATTAACCAAGACGATTTTCACGCCTTAGAATTTGGACTTAATCTAAAGGAAAAATACGGTGGTGAGGTCACGGCATTAACTATGGGTCCTCCTCAGGCTGAATCTGCATTGAGAGAATGTTTGGCAATGGGCGTAGATAAAGCAATTCATGTGTGCGATCCAATCTTTGCATATTCCGATACCCTTCAAACCACTTTGGTCTTAAAAGAGGTGTTTGACAAGATCAAAGATTATGACCTAATCATAACCGGAACTAAAACTTCCGATTCAAGCACCGGACAAGTTCCATACCAGTTATCGGAAGCCCTCGACATTCCACTTTTAACAGATATATTTTCATTGGATATAAAGAAAAACATCGTTGCTTGTCATAGAAATTTTGGTCACGAGAGCCAAAATGTTGAAGCAGAATTACCCGTTTTATTACGGGTAGGTAGGCATTATAATGAACCTCGACATATTTCGTTATTGGGCATTAAAAACGCTTTTGAGGCAGAAATTGAGATGACGGATCATGCTTGTTTGAATTCTCCAGATTGTATTGACGGAAACATGAAATCTCCAACAAGAGTTACAAAAACAGAAAAACCCGAAGAAATGAAACGGAAAAAAGAATTTTTAAAAGGGAGTACCTCCGAGAAAGTTCAAAAATTAATAGAGATTATGCAAGGACACAGTATCGAAAAGATATGGATTGGTAAGCAACATTTATAAGGATGGCGAAAGACATGACAGAAATTAGCGAGTACAAAGATGTGTGGGTTTTTACGGAAATTAAAGACCACGAGAGAGTTGACGAATGTGCCCTAGAGATATTAGGTAAAGGGAGAGAAATCGCAGATCAATTAAACGAGAGCCTTGTAGCCATCGTGTTAGCTTTAGATGCGGAGCAATATATACCTGTCATTAAAGAGCATGGCGTGGACAAGATCGTATATATGAGTCACGTTGAATTAAAACATTATCACGAGCAAATATTTACCCATCTCGTGTTCAATCTCGTAGAGAACCATAAACCTTCAGTATTTTTATTTCCCTCAACGGAAGCAGGAGACGCTTTAGCTGCTCGAGTGGCTTATCGTTGTAGAACGGGTTTGGTCAGCGATGTGTTAGACATTGAAATAAACGAAGAATCTGGGCTTAACTTGCGCAATACAGAAGCATTTAAACCTGCGTATGGGGGAAATATAAATGTAAAAATTATTACTAAAACACGCCCTCAAATGTGTACGATTACACGAGGTACTTTTCAAAAACAAAAATCGAAAAAAAAGGATGTAGAAGTCGAAAAAGTTGATTACGCTTATGATACGAGTAATATCAAGGTAAAAATCGTTGGAACGCCTACCCGAAAAGATAAACCTTCCTCAAAATTATCAGACGCCAAATTTGTTATAGGTGGAGGGCATGGGTTATCATCAAAAGAAAATTTTGACAAGCTTTTTGAATTAGCAAAGCTGACAAACGGCCAAGTAGGAGGAACTCGCCGTCCAATCATAGATGGGTGGATGCCCGAGCATTTACAAATAGGGATTAGCGGAGAGGCGATTAGCTCTGAATTATATATTGGGTTTGGTATTTCTGGTGCTATACAACACGTTGTGGGCATTTCTGATTCCAAAACAATAATCGCAATCAATAAAGACCCAAATGCAAGAATCTTTGACGCAGCGGATTATTGCGTCATCGGAGACGCGAATGAAATTTTAAACGGCTTATTAGATTACTTTACTGTCTAATTAAAACATGATGATGAGTTAGTTAAATTTATTTGGGCATTTTTTTATTATTATTAAGAAGCATCTGTGACCATAATTTAACTAATTTCAATAAGAAAATCCCAAGGAGCGTTATTACTTGAACATTAGAGTCGTTATATCTTATTTTGATGCAAAAATTGGACCAATGGTTTTTTATTTCTACCCAGAAGAACCTCCATTAGATGATTTACTATCAAAAAACATTCCGGGGTTAATGGATCAAAATATTAACCAATCCTTTTTTACTTTTTCTTTAGATCCTTTTCATACTTTAAATTATTCATTTGAAATTGATTCCCCTCGTCCAAATTGGGCTAGAGGAAGAAAAGAATCGTTATTAATTTCAATTGTAATCGACGAGCATTTATCGCAGGAAACTGAACAAGTTGTAATTAATTTATGTGGTGAATTTATTGAAAATACACACTTAGATGGAGATCTCTACGCCGCCTTCCATCTTAATGATATGGCTAGACATTCGAAAACAGATAAAGAACTGATATTGAAGAAAAATTCTATAATAAGAGAAATGATACAAGAGTTGTATTGGGCGACAGTTGAAGAAACTAAGGAGAAACCTGAAGAAGAAGAGTTAAACATTCTCCTAAATCTAGATCATGTCTCTGAAACCTTGCAACTTTTAAGAAGAGCCCCAAAACCCTACGAAGAAACAAAAAAATGGTTTGAAAAGAAATTTCCGAAAGAAAATTTTGATGAAATGATTGAGACTTTGAAAAAAATGAGATTCATAAATATTGTCGTAGTTGATGGCACTGTAAAATATATCTACTTTTTCAAGAAAACCTTGATGAAAGAAATATTATTCCGAGAAATGAGTTAATTTCTTTATTTATTCGGCAAATTTGATAGAATTAATCAAGTAATATATAAAAATAAAAAGGAATTTATTTAATTAAAAGAATCCCATTAAGAACTCGAGTCCAGTTTGGGGTGGAGACATCGTAACGATTAGTATTGTCAGCATGAACGAATTTACGATTGCTCCAACTATGATGTTTCCCGACTTCTTATAACACACTACTGAAACAAAAGCGGTTAACGAAAACATAATTGAGGCAATTGGCATGAAATTACCGAAGTAGAAGTAACTATTCAGAACCATACCGAATATTAAAAGATAGGTAAAATAGTATACGAATGGAAATAGGAATCCTGGAAATCCTGCTTTGAGAAGGCTTTTATGACTATCTTCGTATTTATTTTGGAGAATTACTTGCGTTAACAAGTTAAACATTATGAAAATGACGAAGCTTATCGCAAAATATATCGGGATGGTCCACATCTTTGTAATAGAAGGAACAAATCCCATATAGTTCAACCCTGTCGATAAGTAAGCAATTAGATAGAGGATTGTCGTTAAAACCGCACCTAAAACGATTTGGCGAAGTACTTTTTCCCGTCCTTTGAATACGCCTCTAAACATGTCCCTCAGCCGTAAGTTTGATTTTTTCGCCATTCTCCATAAAAGAATAAGAATCCCAAAAGCCGCTCCGAATAAGAGAGCTAAAACAAATCCCGCAATCGCTAGTGGTAAAAAGAGCAAAAGTGGAATGAAAAGAAGAATTCCTAGTACCCCTAAAGCCAAGCTATATCCTATGGCCCTGATTGTAATGGTTTTTATTGAAACCTCGGGGAGTTCTATTTTATAAAAATCTATTTCAATATCTCTGTCTTTTTTCGACTTTAAAATCAATTTTGACAAGGGTTCAATGCTTAAAAAGAAAAATCCAACGCCTCCAAAGATTTGAACAAATAAAATGATTCCTCTAATGTTCGCGTAAAAATTTTCGTCAATTACATTGATACCAAAAGAGTTAATCGCCCAATCTCTTGCTTCTCTGATAAAATCTTCGTCCCATGCTGTAAATAAGTGATTGCTATTATCGTCTAAATACATCATTGTCGCATTTCCGTGTTCAAAACTACCATATATACGATTTACATCAATATCTACCACTGGAACTCCCGTTCTATTAGCCAAAATACCTACTAAATCAGAAGGTTGAACTGCTTCGTCGTATCGCGCTATGATCATCAGCACATCTAAAGGATCTGACGGATTTCCTGTCCTTAATGTGTCATATAGCCATGTGCCTATACCAATAAAACACTTGAAATGAGTATCGATATTAATTAGATATTGCCTTAATCCTCC
>JAEORV010000098.1 GCA_016840695.1 Promethearchaeota archaeon | reverse complement strand
AGTAAAATTAATGTCCACTGATGGAATCTCAATTAACGCTTCAATTTCATCTACTTCAAGTTGAGATACATGTTGGTTTAAGTATTTCGCTAGTGTTTCTTTATCAATTACTTTCATGAGCGTTTACAATGACGCATTATTTATTTAATAATATTGTTCTTATAATTTCATAAGTATTGGAGTCTAAAAAACTTTCTAATGGTCATTGCTATAGATTACTAATTTTCGCTCTCAATTGCGTTATTTCCATGAGCAAGTCAAATTTTTTTTTAAAGTTAATTTCGCTTGAATCAAGAAGATCTTTTAAGTCTTCAATTCTAAGGAGTAAAAAATTTTTCATTTCTTGCTTTGAAGCCTGACCAGAATTGATGGGGATGGATTCAATCTTACTAATCCTCTCACCTCTCAGTTCGCTTATTGCTCTTGCTAATTTTGCTTGAATCCCTCTTGCTTCAATATAAGTTTTATCTTCAAGAGAATCAATTGAATTTTCTAGATCCTTAATGATAAGTTCTAAATTCTGAACAACCACTTGAGCTTTGATTTTTTGCGTCATGTAAAATACCCTAAATAAATTTCACTTATTATCGTTCTTTTAATTTTAAGAATTGAGCTTAGTTTGGATCGCTTACTAATTAATTAATTCAAAGATCTTATTAAACTTTCATGTTGCTAGTCCAATAAAGTAAAATACTATGTTTTACTCCCCTATTTATCCATAATAGATTCAAAATTTTTTAAGAAACTTATAAATTGGATTAAAAAATTTTAATAAAAATGAAATAAATTTAAATTTATAATATTTGGGAAAGAGAAAAAAAGGTAAAAATAACATGACTGAAAAGAAATTTATTACTCAAATAGGTTTTGGCGTCGATCAACACGGACATGACGACGATTGTACAAATGCCGCCATAAAAGCCATTAAAAACGCAATATCTAACAATTGTTTGACTGGCTTATTTGAAATTTGCAATTTTAAAGAGCCTAAAGACCTACTACGCATGAAAGTTCACGCTAAAATTGGCGTACCATTTCCAGATAATGTTGATAAGAAGAAGGTCTTGAAAGCGATTCCCTTTGGTGAGAAATCTATCGAAGTGGTAAAGGGCGGATTGCTCGTAAAAGGTATAATGATTGAAGAGCTTGGAGATACTACTGACAATATTATTGTGAGCAATGCAGCAGTCGATGTTTTAATAAAAGATCCTTGATTACCTATATTATAAAATACATTGGTTCTAAGATCAGAAATGAACATTAAGAAAAGCTTATTAACATTTGATATTGGCGTGTTATCCATATTAACATCTCTTATAATTTATTCACTTTCGAGTTTAGTAGAAGGGATCAATTTTTCGCTTTTATTTTTTGACATCTATGTTTTTATTAATGTTATTGTTATCTTATTTGTAGCTTTACTCCTACCAGATATGAAATATTCATATAAAACGAAAAATATTCTGGGAATACTTCTTATTATTGGAATAATGCTGCAAGGAATATTTTGGTATGCCGGATTGAAAACAGGCATCAAGTTTGGTCGTTTTATAGTCAATATCGTAGTGCTCATGAGTTTAATAGGTGTCTTCATCGCACTCAAAGACGCCTAATGGCAAATATTGATTTTTTTGTAAAATTTAGCGTTCTCTCATATATAATTACTTTATATAGTTTTTATTTCTAAACAATTACTTAAAGATTTAAATATAAGTCAATCGGAAATATTTTATATATAAAATAGTTATTATTGATCTTAGAAGTACAATATTAATCCATGAAGAAGTAACGGTATGTACGACGCGACATTTAAAGTAATCATTTTCGGAGACGCGGGTTGTGGTAAAACCACTCTAGCTCAAAGGTTTTTAACAAATTTATTTAAATCTGATTCGAAAATGACGATTGGAATTGATTTCGAAGTTAAAAGCCTTGAAGTTGAAGGGAAGAAAGTTAAATTGCAAATATGGGATTTTGGTGGTGAAGAAAGGTTTAGATTTTTACTTCCTTCCTATGTGAGGGGCGCAAATGGAGGGTTATTCATGTATGATGTTTCTAATTACTCTTCAATCGCTCATATTGACGATTGGTTGATGATTTTGAATAAAGAGACTCCAGAAAACAAATTTCCAATTTTGGTGGTTGGTGGAAAAGCAGATTTGGTTAATGATCGAGAAGTTTCAAGTGAAGAAGGTATCAATATCGCAAAATCGAGAGGCGTTGATGGATTTATCGAATGTAGTTCTAAATCAGGTGTAAATGTTGATATTACCTTCGAAGCTATAACCAAGTTAATGCTTCAACAATCAAATATTATCTAATTTTTACAATAGAAAAAAAAATATGTTAAATCATTTTGATTTAGGTATTTTCCCCATATTTTTGTTTCCATATAGGATCGTTAGTCTGTAAAAACCTCCGTTGCACTTTTCCAATCAAATCTTTTGGAACCTCGGGAATTAACTCTACTAAACCAGGTCTTTTATAATGAGTCATGTTATTTTGAGCCCATCCAATTATTTGTTCTGGTGTTAATGAAGAACCTGGAGCAAGAGCAATCCACGCTTTCACAATCTCTCCCGTTTCAGCGTGAGGTAATCCTGCAACTGCCGCTTCACTAATTTCGGGATGTTTCATTAACAATTCCTCGACTTCTTTTGGGTACACAGAATAACCTTTAACTTTTATGAGCTGCTTCTTTCTATCTCTGATTACGATAGTTCCATCTTCTTTCATGAATCCAATATCTCCAGTGAGTAACCATAACTTGCCATCGTACTCTTTAATAGTATCTGCGGTCTCGTCTGGTTTGTCGAGATATTTTAGCATTATCTGGGGACCGTGAGCACAAATTTCTCCTGTATGCTCTTCACCATAACTTGTTTCATCAGGATTTCCCAAACAAATAGGTCCTTGATTAAAATCTTCCGTAGGCCAGATTCCCCACTCCGTTCCGGGTATTGGTAATCCAATACACCCAATTGGGCTCTCTCCATACAAGTTTCCTGCACTGATTACCGGTGAAGCTTCTGTTAATCCATATCCTTCAACAAGATTTCCCCCAGTATTTTTTACAAAAGCATCATAAACGGGTCTATGTAACGGACCCGCACCAGAAACGCATAATTTCAGTTTTCCCATTACTTTTGGATATTTTTTAATATCTTTGAATTCAGCTAACCTTTGAAATAAGACTTCTGGTCCAGCGTATACTAATCCCTCAGGACAAGGTAAATCTTGGATATGTTGGCATAGTTCTTCTTGAGTTGGAGGTCTAGGGAAAAGCATCATCCATCCTCCTATCCCTATTGTTGTATTCATGACGGCCGTGTGAGCAAAACTATGATAAAGCGGTAGAATCCCAATATTTCCTAAATTTGGCTTCTCTCCTCCTAACCATAAAGCAACTTGTTTTACATTCGATACTATATTAAAATGAGTTAATACAGTTGCCTTGGGGACACCCGTTGTCCCTCCAGTCATGATATAGGTTGCTGCATCCTTTTTAGCATCAATTTTTATACTTGGAACTTCAGATCTCGTGTCAATGAGATCCATGAACTTATGAGCCCCCGCATATTTCACCTTGCCTTTAGGAATTTTTCCTAACGCTTTTCCTAATCCTCTCTTAGCACCTAATCCATGTGCTAGATCAGCGACATTCGTATAGATAAGTCTTTTCACTTTGGTTTTTTCTATTATAGGATTAATATAATCCTTATAAAGAGCATCTAAAGCGATTAAAACCTTGGGTTTAATAATTTCTAGTTGATGAAGAATCTCTAATGGTTTATATGTAGGATTAATTCCCGAAGCGATCGCTCCAAGCCTGATTATGGCGAAATATGAGACAACATATTGAATGCAATTTGGTAGATGTATTGCCACAACGTCACCCTTTCTAACACCTAATTGATGTAAAGCTGTAGCAAATGACTTGACATAATCTTGAAGTTCGATATAAGAGACCCATGTGTCTAAGAACCATATTGCGTTAAGATTTCCATATTTTTTAACCTGTTCATCAAATAATTCGTTAATTGTTTTCTCTTCAAAAGTAGTATTGTGCGGCACGCTCTCTGGCCACCATTTTTTAAACCATACTTTGTTCTCGTTTACTTGGTATTTATCATCTTCTTTTATTGGCATGATTAATTTTTCACATCATGAGAAATGCATTATTTATATAATCTTATAAACAATTATGGTTTATATAACTGATTTTAATTTAATTCATATAAAAAAAATGTTTAAAAGCAATTAAAACTCCGTTTCTTCATGAGTAATGAATGTATATATGAATACAACTATAAATACTACTGCCAAGACACTTAAACTCGCAGCTTGCAAAAACTCCGAAAGTTGAACATTTAGTATAAGCAAGTTTGAACCCATAAAAACAGCTGCCAAGAGATATCCGAATACGTGAGAGTTAAATTGTTTCATTTTGCTTTTACCTGAGATATAATTCACGATCGATACAAAAAGTACGAGAAAAAATCCCACGTTGTAGAACAACTCAATGACTTCAAATCCTCCATAATCTAAAAACAGAAAGAAACCGAAAAGAAACACTTCCAAAATTTTCACGTTCATCATGCTATCTGTTTTGCTTGGATCTGCGAAGAGTTCTTCGTACTCGCTCACTCCCCTATTGACAATTAAGATAAATAAAGACCCAATTGCTAACGAGGTACATAAACAATAAGAGAAAATGAAGATATGGTCAAGCAATGGTATCCAAATGCTGTTCCATAAGAAGAATGATAAGTCGAAATATTCCGGAATCACGGCAATCGTGCAAAAAATTGGTAAAATAGACGCTACTACCATTAAAAACTTCGTTATAAACGGAGCTTTTGTATCTTCGTCCCAACTTTCCTTTCGATAAGTCGTTAGTTGCCATACCATGGAAGCAAAACTCAATATTGATACTACAGGTGTGATTAGAGGAAACACAAATATAAAAAGAACGAATATGGCGTTGATGCCATAAAATATTTTCAATCTTAACGGTATTATGCCTACCGTAGTCCCCATGGCTTCTATCGTCTCAGAAAATCGATTCGCAAACAAAATCATGAAATATAACCAAGAAATTGCATATACTAAAGGTACTATTATCTTTACTATTACTACGGATGCTCGCAAATCTGTCGTGAACCACAAATCAAATTCAGTAAAAATAAATATTAGAAAAATAATTATTGGAACAGCAAATATTGCTATGAAAATAATGAGACGGCTTAATATTATACCTTTAAATTCTTTTGGCATGGTTCCTATACACTCTCTTTTATTTCATGATTTTTTTTGTTGAAATAAAGAAAAAATAAATAAATAAATTTATTTAATTGAGACTATTGCACCCTTGTCCATTTTAACGATCTTGTTTCCGAATTTCGCAACGCTATCTCTATGAGTTACAACTATCATTGTCGTTTCGTATTCTTCGTTAATCTTCTTCAACAAGCTCATTATCACATTTTCACTGTCAGGATCAAGATTTCCGCTGACTTCATCACCAAAAACAACTCTAGGCTTGCTTACTATCGCTCTAGCCAACGCAACTCGCTGTTTTTCGCCTCCACTCATTTCAACAGGAAAATGATCTTTTCTTTCTAACATTTCTACATCCCGCAAGGCAGCAATAGCGCGATTTTCGATTTCTTTTGAGCTAAGGACTGTAGGCCAAAGTAATGCTTCAATATTTTCAATTGCAGTTAAA
Source organism: Promethearchaeota archaeon (assembly GCA_016840695.1). GTDB lineage: Archaea > Asgardarchaeota > Lokiarchaeia > Sigyniarchaeales > SOKP01 > FT1-020. The sequence goes on along the minus strand of JAEORV010000098.1, from coordinate 671 downwards.
GTTTTTATTAAATTGAAATCTTGAAAAACAAATCCTACTTTTTGTCGACGCAATTTTGAAAGCCTATCTTCCGTGGCTCGGGCAATATTTTCTCCATCAAAGATGATCTTACCACTATCAGGAAGGTCTAAACCACTCATGACATTAAGAAGCGTTGATTTGCCACATCCAGTTGGACCCTGAATAATGACAAAATCGCCTGATTTAATTGTTAAATTAATATCAACCAAAGCGCGTATAATAGCACCTGCCCGTCGGTACTCTTTGTTTACATCAATTACTTCTATCATTGTATCTTTTGCTACTGGCATCTTTCTCTTCACTCTCCCACTCTTTTGAGTGCTAACATCGGTCGCACTTTAGTTATTTTACTACTTGCTAGAAAATATCCGAAAAATTGAACGACGGTGAACACACCTACGGTGATAATAACCGGCAAAAGTGAAATAATTGGCAAATTTGCTACACGATATCCTACATTTGGATCTGCCGCTTGAAGATATCCTACTATTGCCATGTAATGAAATAATGTTTCTATAGTGATAATAAATCCTACTAAAGTTGTAAAAAACACATGTCCTAAAATAATAGAGTTTATATTCCCATTTGTATACCCGATACATTTTAATGTTGCCCATGTTCGTCTATTTCGAGCTACGATTATCCAAGCG
>JAEORV010000097.1 GCA_016840695.1 Promethearchaeota archaeon | reverse complement strand
TAGAAGTTATTTTTTCTTTTCATAAATCAGTTTATTCCAAAGAATACGAACAAGCATTAGATTTAATGCAGAAAGGAAAATTAACAGTTTCTTTTGAATTAAGAGTTGCCGATAAAGATGTAGAAGTTTTAGCAAATAAGGTAAGAAAATTACATAAGGTAGAGTTCGATGGCGTTGGTTTATTATTTGCAGTGAAGCCTGCTTATCGAAATGCTTTCGTGCTTGAAACTGCAATGCAACAAATTGAGAATCTTTTTAATCAATCGAACAGAGAATTAGTGTTCGCTAATATAAATGATATAGCATCAAAATGGACGAAAATAGGACAATTAATTGAAGAAACTGTTAGAGATAAACAAAGTGGAGGAAACATTGAAATGGATAAAAAGGCTAAAGACGCTTTGTTAGCTAAGTTTAAAGAAGATGTAACAAAAGAACTTGGCGAAGAAGTTGTCAAAGACTGGTCTGAAGAACAGTGGGAGGCCGAATTACAGAAAAGAGCCGAAACTGAAGAGAAAACAGATAATAAGGCTTCTGAAGAAAATAAAGAAGAAGCTAAATCTGAAGAAACTCAGACTGAAGAAAAGAAGGAAGAATCTGCTTCTTATGAATGTGAATGTTTAAATTGTGGCAAAGTTTTTGCTTCTGAAGAACACTGCAAGGAATCTAAATGTCCCGAATGTGGCGGAGAAGCAAGACGTAAAGATAGACCCAGTAAGAAGAATCAAAAAGCTGAAGAAGAAACAGAAGAAGAGACAGATAAAGACGAGACAAAAAAAGAAGAAGCACAGAAAACTGTCGTAGAACGAGAAAAGAAAACAAAAGAAACAAATGAATATGATGACGAGACTAAAGAAGAAAAATTAAAAGTTGAGTCTGAGACTGTTGTTACTCGTGACGGTAAAAAGACAATGGAAGAAAAAATAAAGACTGAAACTGCTTATAGTTATGCTCAGGTTGAAGAAATTAAAGCTGATTATGAGAAGAAGTTGCAAGAAAAAGATAAAGAAATTTCTTTCATTAAAGAAAATGCAACTAAGATTGCAGAGATTCGTGCTGAATTTGGCGATTTTGTAAAAGATTATTCGGACGAAGATTTATTTAACGATGATAAAATGGAAATTGCTAAATTGAAAAAAGAAAATGCCGAATTAAAAGAAAAGAAAACTGAAACCGCTTCTGAAAAAGAAGAAGATTCGGAAAAAGAAACAGAAAAAGATGATGATACTGATTTAAAAGCTACCGAAGATGTCGAAAAGAAAGTTGAAGAAAAAGAAGAAACGTCTGATGATAGAATTAAATCTTATCTCAAGAAATATAACAAGAAATAATAATTAACTAACCACAGGAGGAGTTCATAAAATGGACGAGAAGAAGTTAATGTTAGCTCGGGAAGAGCTAAAAGCAAAGTTACAGTCTATTGCAATTACTCGTGACAGTAATTCTCAAATGGAATTAGCTAAAATTGCTAATATACCTTATGATGCAGAATTGCCTGTTCCCGAAATAATTGAAAAGGTTTGTAATGTAGAAAGAGTTGGAAAAGGTGAAGATTATGAGTATTTTTCAATCGGGCCCGATACAAAAACTGTGTATACCATTAGTAATGGTTCTGTCACACAGGCCAATGTAACACCCGACACTCCTAACGATTTAACATTCAACAGCTACAACGGCCCTGCCGAATATGTATATGTTGAAAAACTTTTAGAAGCTAAATATGATGTTATTGCTAAATCTAATAAGAAATTGCACGAAGGCTTAGATCGTAAAGAAGTTAAGGATGTTCTCGATGTTCTTATCGCTTCTGCTGAAGGTCAAAGCCAAACATTTTCTTTAGATTCTGGAGATTCATATATTAAGCTTTCTAAATTAGATGAAATGGTTACTGCTATTGAAAAATATGGTACCAAAGTTGTTGTAATTGCTGGTTCTACTTGCGCCGCTGATATTCGTAAGTTGAATTACAACGAAGATAAAAATCAAGCAATTGATTTGAAAGCTTTTGGTATTGATGAAGTTATCAAAGTTCCCGCTTTCACTTATACACATAGCACTTCTCAGACCGTTTTGGCGGCCGATAAGATGATTGTTGTTGCTTTGAGTGATTCTGAAGGTGGACGTCCCGTTGACTTCGTGCGACGTAAAGTTGCCGATGTTTTCAATGGTGGAGATGACAAAGAAAGAATCATTGTGGCTACAGGCCCAAGACTTCAGGTTGGTTCTAATCCGAAGTGGGCTTACGAATTGGCTGTTATGGAGCAATATGGTGTTGTTCAGCCTAATCCGTATGCAGTTGCAGTGTTCAAGAGAGCTTCTAGCTACTCATGATAATATGAGGGGATACTTAATCCCCTCCCAAAAATTAAATTAAAATAAACAAGGATTAAAAATAATGGCACAAGTTACAACAAGTGATGTTATAACATTGATTCGTGGGTTGATTAAAGACTTGGCTCAGACTGATGGAAGAGATTCGCATACTTATGATTCGGACACTTCATTTTCTCTGAGTAAAGATTATGTTGTCGAGAGTTCTATAAGCGTTTATAAAAATGGAATTGAATTAACTTTAACAACAGATTATACTTATAATTCCACTACTAATAAAATTACTATAACAGCTTCATTAACAAAAAATGATGACATTTTAATTACTTATAATTATTATGCTCGTTATTCTGATTCAGAGATTACGAGTTTTATTAAATCTAGTTTAAGTCATTTTACAGCTCGCAGATATAAAAAATATTTTTATATAAATGACAGCGATGAAATTGTTACTTTAAACGGAGTTAATCCAACATATGAAGAAGGTGATGCTATTGCACGTATTACGGCAATAGAAATTGATCCTCAGAATACTCGAATTCGAACGCCCGAATTTACTGTTGAATCTGTAGAAAGAAAAAGTAAAAAAGAACAAATTGATGAAGTTTTAGATTCTTTTATGAGAAGTTATGGAGTTGTTGATTTTTTGGAGGATGACGCAAATGCCTAATTTTAAAGTTAATGTAGATTTTCCTCGACAGATTGCACAGGCTGATTCTGCCGACTTAACGTTGACAGTTGATGCAGATTTAACTGGATATAAATGTAGATGCGAATTTTTTGATAGAGACGGGAATTCTAAAAAATTAGCCACCGTCAACGCCGGCGGAGCAGATACACAAGTCTTAATCAGTGCGGGAGCATCCTCATCTACAATTACGATTTATTTGCCTAAAGACGAAACCGACGATTTTAATTGTCGTTCTTATATTGAAGTAGAAATTGAAGATTCGAATGGAAAAGTTTATACTATTTATAAAGATGAATTTAAGATGCTTCAAGAGCAAATAACTTGGACAACACCCTAATAAGGTTTTTTATGCGTAACGACATTTATAAAAAAATTAAACATCAAATTAAAGATACAGTTTTTAAAGATTACTCTGAAAATATATGGATTTATTTTAAAGCAACTAATACTAAAGGATCTAGTTATGATCCGTTCAGAGAAACAGGATATACAAAAACTTATCAATCTCCTATAGCATTAAAAGCTCATGTACGATCATTATCTAGTAGCAGTTTAATTGTTCGTGAATTGGGGTTGTTAGAATCTGGAGCGATTGAAATTTTTATTGAAGATTCTGACATTAACTTAATTAAAAATTGTCAAAAAATTAGATATAACGATGAATACTATACCCCATTTCGAGATGCTTTAGGGAACAGAGTTCAAATTAATAAAGCTTCTTATGGTTTCGCTAAAATAGTGTTATTTCGAATAGGAAACGATTAATGCGAATTCGAGTTAGTATTAGAGATAAAGTTGGAAAAGATTTTCGAGTTGAAGAAAAAATAAGAGTTGAGCGATTAGAACAAACAGATTTAGAACGACTTGCTAAAGAAACAGAAAAAATTATTCGTGACACGATTACACGAAAAATTACACGAGCGGGTTCAACTGGAAATTTAGCTCATGGTTTTTATGCTCATTCTTTTACATTCGGTAGTCGAAATGGATGGGCCGTTGGAGATATAAACGAGTTAGACAAAATTTTGCCTTATTGGAATCATCAAGATAAAGGCTCAGAAGCTATAGGAGCAAATTGGCGACACGTTCTACCAAAGGGTAAATTTATTAATGATAGATGGGTAGAAAGCGAAGATGGTTATTATTTTGTACCATCAAAACCTATACCTGCTAAAAATTATATTGCGGAAACAATTCAACAGATAGAATCGTTGTTACCGTCGATTTTAAAATAAAAAGGATAAATATGTTATCTTGGGGACTTTACAGAAATCTTGAAAATAGTTTAAAATATTTTTTAGATACACAAATTGCTACTGACAATGTAACAGATATAAACGGAAATGCAGTTCCAGTTCGTGTCGGAAGAAAAGCCGATAATGATTGGACATTACCATGCATTTCTCTTTATATTGAATCAGAAACAAGTCCAAGATTAGAAATAGGTTCCAATAATAGAGACGATCGTTATTTATTGATTGTCGATATATATGCTACCAACGAAGGAGAAAGACTTGATATTGCTCGTTGGTTAAAAGAGGAAATAAAAAATGGGTTTCGTTATTATTCGTATAGTCCTAATCTTAGTAATCCTGATTCTCCTACTAAAGTGGCAGGAGGATTGGTTAATATAAATTTTTTAACAAATGATCGAGTGAATTTAGGTCAAAATGTTGATTCTTTTGACGCTCATCGTCATCGTATAACGATAAATACTTGGATATCAGGGAGTTAATAATGGAAACAATTGATTGGAAATTAGCGAGTTTTAGTTTAGGATTAATTCAATTTATCGGAATGATGACTGTTTCTGCAATAATTAAATTTAATGATTTAAAACATCTTGATGAAGATGTAAGAGATTTAAAAACAAAACAACATGAATATGAATTGAAACAAGATGAACGTCATATTGAAAATATTAAATCAATTGGCAAATTGGATACCAAAATTAGTGAATTAGTTGGTAAATTTAATGCTATGAATAATATAAAATCGGAGGATAATTAATTATGTCCACAGAAATAAGACATGCAAGTGCTGTAAAACCTCGCTCTATCTGTGTTAATAAAGATGTTACACCAGATGATTGGGATAGATGTCAAGCTTTTACACCAGCTACTAATCAACCAATGGAAAAGGTTTATGAAATTGGTAGATTGAACAAAATGGATTTTGATAAAGATATTTTAGAAGCCACATTATCCATTACTCAATTAGAATATGGAACTATTGATTCGTTTTTACAATTAGCAGGTGTTTCTGCTGAGCCTGGCGCAGGATTAACATTAAGCGATTTTGATGATCCTAGAATCGATTTTTATTTACCAGGAAAAGACGAATATGCAGGAACAGTTGAACAAACACTATGGTTACAACATATGGCTTTAGATTCTTTTGGTTTGAATATTAATGCTGAAGAAAGAATTGAAAGAACTTTTGAATTAAGTGGCGATTATTGTAAAATAGCCAGAGAGGGAAATAAATATCTCATTTTTAAAGAAGATGATGCACCTTCAGGAACATCGGGTAATTATGTTATTGATGTTAGCGATCCTGCCCCAGTAGAAGATCCAAATAATTCAGGAGTTTATATTCTTGATTTGTGGAGAATTCGAAGCGGAACCGCCACTCAATTAACTTTAACAACAGATTATACTTATAATAATTCTACAAAAGAAATTACTATTTTATCTGGATTAGCAAGCGATAATTATCGAATTTGGTATACTGCCGCTTCTTATGGAACGGGCGGTGATCCAACCTCATTAAATAATGTTGATGATTATTTTCTTGGTGCAGAAAATGTTACAGTTACTATTGATGATGGCACTCATACTGCTGTCGAGTTAGATAAATTAACATCTCTTTCGATTGCGGCTACTTTAAATCGCATCGAACAACCTAAAATCGGAAGTACAGAAAAGTTTAGGGATGTTCAAAATAGAGACGTGTCGGTTTCTTTAGAGGGGTATGTGAAAGATTTTACTATCTTGGAAGCTTTAATGCAACAGGCTGGTCAAAGTTGGGCATTAATTGATTTCAGTTCTTTTGATACAGTCGATGTGATTATAAAGATTTACGAAACATCGAGTAAATCTTCGTTTTTAATTGGTTATAAGGCTACCGATTTAGAATTTTCTGATGATACGCAGAATTATACCGCAGATTCATTTGCTGATGAACCAATAAGTCTTAGTGGAGATGCGCTTTTGATTACTACGACCGAAGGTAATTTATAATATAGATTAATTTAAGTTTGGAGGTAAGGAATGTATTCGATCAAAGAAAGTGTGTTGAAGTCTATTTTACAAAAAAAGTTTAACTCTTTGGTTGGGGTTTGTATGGAAGAAATTGAAGAATTTCAGAGAAATTATAATCTGAAT
>JAEORV010000096.1 GCA_016840695.1 Promethearchaeota archaeon | reverse complement strand
AGCAGTTAAAGTTCACATTCTATTATATAATTTGAATATTATAAAATGATCTAATTCTTGATAGAAAAAAAGGAATATGCAAGAGAAATCAAATTAGTTATTGAATAATCTGCAAGATGATATTTTCCATCTGCGGTTTTGCGGACTCAATCTTGTCCAGGATGTTAATCGTTTCTTCCAAATCAGCTTCGTCTTCTTCTATGATAAATAACAAGTAAAACGGTAGATTTCCAAAGGTCAAAACTTCTACAACCCCCGAAAATCGAGCGCCATTGTCAAACCTATCGGAAAACTCGTAAATATTCCTATTCTCTTCTATGATCCTTTTTTGGGCTTCCACATACAAGTCATATATTTTCAGCTTTTCGTTAATATGGAGGTGAGGCCTATAATATTCTCCAATAGTAATCCCGCGGGCGTCAAATAGAGAAATCAAAATTGCATTGTAATTCTTGCTAATTTCTGCGAACAAATGCGATACCATTTCCATTTTATCAAATAATAAAGATAATCCACTTGAGAAACTGTCCATTATTGTTTTAATATCGTAGATTGTTGTCTCAAAGAAGAAAATATCAAATTCCCGTGAGTATTTTGTTAAAGCTTGCTTTAATGTGAGGATTTTTTGATTAATTTCCCTTTCCTGAACGAGTTGAGGGTCAAATTTATGAAATAATATTGCGATAGGTGGATTTTCTTGGACTTCCTTGAAAAATATTAGGACCTGGTCAAGATAATCTATCGATTCAATATAGCGATCGTAATCTTGAGCATCAATGACATAAAATATTAAATCTGTACCTGTAAAATATTTATCTGGGTGTTGCAAGTAATCATTACGATATATCTCTTGTCCGCCAAAATCTAACCTTTGGAATTCCAAACCCAAGAAAGAAAACGTGTCCCTGTCTATTCTTCTCGTAGGTATTAAATTCATTACTTCCTCTTCAAATCCAAATCTTTTCGTAATGGCTGTTATGATGCTGGTTTTTCCAGCGTTATCTAATCCAATAAAAGCAAGTTTTTTCATGAATAATCAAGTCTTGATAGTGTAATTTTGATCTAAATTCTTAATGATGTTTTTCACATTTAAAAATTTCTACAAATCATTTATTGATGGAGGAATTAATAAATTATTTCTTTTAGAATGTGAATGAGTAGATAAATTTTTTACTAGCCGCCTGCAAGAGGCACTGAGATATATAGCTCGTCTCCATCATTGAGCTTTGTTTTATAATTTTTTAAATAGGTTATATTGCGACCGTTTACTAAAATTAACATTTGCTTATGTAGTCGTTTTCTGTTTTTACTAAGCATTCCATCTTCGAGCTTTTCACCATAATCTTTTACAAACTGCGAAATTATATCGCCAACGTTTTTACCTTCGTATTTTACTGATTTTTCCTTTAATTTTAACTGAAAGATGTTGAGTAAGTTTAATGTAACTTTAGCCATGTGTCATGACTCCTTAACATTACCTTAATATTGATAATATTCAAATAATTTTAATTTTTTCCATCTCTTGAATGCATTCAGTAACGAGTTTATTAAGGTCTAATGACTGATAAATCTTTTTTACTTCCTCTGAATTCATCTTTTGGTTTTTCGGCTTATATGGGCAATAATCCACCTTTTTAAAGTTAGTAGAAATCTTTTTAAGATAACTACTTATCTTATCTGGTTCTAATCCTATTAAAGGAGTAAAAACAGGATGATTAGTGAACAAGTAATTAAGAGCAATTGATTCCAACTCTACCTGATCAGGACAAAGCGAAATATCAACCAAAGAAACACCATCAGATATGGCCCTTATTCTAGTGAGATTTTTATCATCTTTGCTATTTAATATTTTACTCATTATGTCGTATCTTAATAGTCTACAGAGCGCGCAAGTATAATCTGCTACATTTAATTGTTTAATTACTTTATCCATTATTTTTTTAAATTTTATTCTTCTTACAGTGAATTTAAAAAAGGGGGTGAAGTTAACATTCTCTTTCCAGTTAGAAATCCGCGTTTCAAATGAAGCTTCATCTTCCATTAAATCAAATAATACGGGATAAAGCTCTGATCCCCTTCGCATCAGCATGAATGCTGCAAGCAAATCGTTCAACCTACCTATGTCCATGCAGGCAATCTTTTTACTTGTTTCAATTGGAAGTCCTCCCCAATCGCTATAGATAATGTCAGTAAAGATATAACTGAATTGATCTCGAACTTCTATGAAAATCTTCTTATCTGGATTACTCAGGTTTACCTTTAAGTTTACATTAGATTTTTGAAAATGGTCTATGATTGCTTGCCCTACCTCGACGGCAACATCTTTCGAACTATAATCGTGATCTCCAGATCTTTTTACTCTTAGCGCAAACGAATCTCCCTCGTGGATGATTCTTTCAGCTATCTCAATCGCTCTTTCAGCTATATTCTTCATCTTAGCTGATGTTCTTAACGCGGGACTGAATGAATATACCCCAAAAGTGAAATTCAATAGTTCGATTGCTTGCGGAATTTCCTCATTATTAAAAAAGAAATAAATTCTCGTTGAATCATTGCTTAGCTGATATTTGTGAAATGGAATTTCTTTACGACTTAAGGAGATCTTGATATTATTCAAGAGCGCTTTTATCATCCTAATTTTGATTTTAGTTGACTTCAACCAAATTTCGTTGTACCTGATAAGAATTAAATTATAGAGATCTAAATTCAAATATTCTTTCAATATAATCAACAATACTTATTTTATATCATCTTCCTTGAGTTCTACATCCGTTCCAATTATGGAAATGCTCTTGGCGAATATTCCTTCTGCTTGTTTAAAGTATTCAAGCGACCTCGATTCAACTTCTTTGATATAGTCAAGCAATTTCTTTTCAATATCTTTATCGAGCTCTGGAGGCGAATAATCTTTTAGCGTTTTTTCAACTATATCGCTGGCGACTCCAATTATATCTTTTGAACCTTTTTTGACCCAGGTTGACCTTCTCTCTCGATTAATCAATTTTGGAAGATACAATTCTTTTTTCATGAACTTTCGAGTATGCGCTTCTCCCAAGTAATTTGAACCAGTTTTGTTTGCAGTAGCGACTTTCTTAATAACTTCTAATCCAATTGTTTCATCGTTAACCGTCACGCCTTCGAGCGCTCTTTTCACGACACCTACTAACTCGTCGTCAATTACTAATAGTTCTAACGCCTCAACTAGCGTCTCTTCATAAGTTCCCGCACACGTGATGTAGTTGATTCCTGCTTGAGCTGCAAAGAAAAGCGTTTGATACCGCTCAAAACCGTTCTGTATGTCAAAACATTTGGAATCGGTTATCCCCCCAGGTCCGCGAGAAGGGATGTTATAATAACGCGCCATCTGAGCCATTCCTGTCGTGATCAAACCTGTTTCAATGGATCCTAATGCAGAATTACCCGTGCGCATGTCACCACAACAAGAGACCGTTCCAAAGAAAACTGGTGCTCCTGGATTGAATAATTGCCCGAGTACAATTCCACCAATAACTTCAGCGTTGGTTTGAGTTAAAAGGCCAGCTAATGTAACTGGTGCTGAAATTCCTGCTAGTGCTTCAGGAGCTATTATTGTAGGTTGTTTATATTTTGCGAACACTTCATATCCGTTCGTCATTATGTGAGGTAAATGTAAGGGACTAGTAGGATTAACAAAACCAACAAGTCGAGGGTTTTTAATTAGTTCTTCATCCCCTCCAACTACAGTTGATACCATGTTCATCATGTCTTGGCTGGCAACCTTACCGAAACACCCTAATCCATACGGTTTGCGAGTGTTTTTTGCCCACTGATAAATACAGTGAGCGTGAAGAGCCGTGTATTTGACATCACCAGGCCACACATCCACGTGAGAGCATAAAATGTGCTTTAAACTGTCGACAATTCGAATTTGCTTGATTGTATCAGCCATCACGGTCTTTCTCACGCCGCTCTTACGACTGGGATCGTATATTTTAACTGGAGTGCCAATTGTAGCAAATTTTGTACTCGTTGTATTAACCTCAAAGTTAAAGGATCCATCGGGACCATGTAATTTAAATGAACTTGGTACTTTCTTCATCTGCTCTTTAACTAATGATTCTGGGAGTTTAATAAAATTGGTTTCGTTATCAATTTCTGCACCGTGATTCACGAATAACGTCTTGACCTCCTTAGAATCTATTTTAAGTCCTACTGTAAAGAGTAAATTTAATGATGCTGAATTAATTGCTTCAATTTCGTCTTTTGAAAGAACTTCTAAATGTTTTATCTTCATTGTTATTGTTTTCCTCGTAGTTAATTATATGTTCAGTAAATTTTTAATCAATGAAACTGCCTCGATGGCATCGTCAGCCCAACCGTCAGCACCAATTTCTTCAGCCCAATCTACTGATGTCGGACTACCACCAATTACAACCTTATATTTATCTCTCAATCCTCTTTTATTTAGTTCATCAATTACTTCTTTTTGAAAATTCATTGACATCGTCAAGAGAGAAGAGAGCCCGATTACTTTAGCGTTTACTTCTTCTGCTTTTTCAATGAAGGCGCTTGCAGGAACTTCCTCACCAAGATTAAAAATGTCAAATCCGTTAGAAAATAGAAACGATGCAACCAAATCCTTACCAATGCTATGGACGTCTCCTTCCACCGTTCCTAAGACTACCTTACCAAAAGTTTTTCTTTCTCCTCCTTTTTCCTTGATCGCAGGATCTAGGATCTCGTCTACCACCTTTTTGACTATGTCTGCTGAACCAATCAAATCAGGTAGGAAAATCTCTTCTTGTTCGAACAATTCCCCGATGTATTGCATGGTGCTTCCAATGATTTTGAGCAATTCTTCTGGCGTTGCTTCTTTTTTTTCTAAAGAGGTACGACACAGTTCGATTAATTTGTCTTCGTCCCATTCTAATATCGATTCTTTCATTTCTTCTTCCAATGGCATTTTAAATCAAAACGTGGCAAATAATTTCTATATGACAATCTATTTAATACAAATACAATTAACAATTACTTGTAAAAAAGCTTTTATATAATTAATTAGCTAAATTTTAGTTGATAATGAAAAAATTATTAGAGTAAAATTTCAAACAAGGCGCTTAAAATGTCAGAAAAAAAGGAATCACTATCGCAAAGTGATGAAAAAAATCGTAAAAAGTGGGATGAATTGGAATTTGAAACTCAAATACTTCGTGCGGGCGAAGATCCATACCCAGAAACATCGTTTAGCATTCGCCTGCCGATCTATGCTACAAAATCCTATACATATTCTTCATTATCTGAACTGCTGGAAAACAATTATTACTATTCTCGTACTGAGAATCCCACGTTGTTTGCTCTGGATCAAAAACTTGCAACACTTCATGGAGGCGAAGCTGCTGTTTCCGTTGCGTCTGGAATGGCCGCTATTCATCTAGCATGTTCAAGCGTTTTTCAACATCGATTTGAGAGGATTCGGCCAAAAAAATTAAAACAACTCCTTCCTCAAGCACGACCAGAAGTAGTACGAAACATGGTCATTCACAATAACCTATATACAGGGTCGTATAGACTTTTTACTAAAATTTACCCCCAAATGGGCCTTGAAACAAAACGCGTGGATATGAGAGACCTCAACGAAGTTAAAAACGCAATTGACGAGAACACAAAACTCATATTTATTGAAACTCCCGCTAATCCAACAATTGATATTCTAGACATACAAGGGTGTGCGGATTTAATTCACGAAGTTGGGGGAAAGTGCGTTGTAGATAACACATGGGCATCCCCCGCACTTCAAAAACCTATTAAAAAGGGAGCAGATCTGGTAGTTGAAAGTTTAACAAAATATATTAATGGACATGGTGATTGCCTTGGTGGATCTATTATTGGGGCCAAGAACAACATTCGGAACATCCGCTATTTTTGGATGGAAACGCAAGGAGCCGTCTTAAGCCCGTTTAACGCTTGGCTAATTCTAAGAGGTTCAAGAACTCTCAAGATGAGGATGGATCGTCATTGTGCTAGTGCTTTGAAGATTGCGAAATTTTTAGAAAAACACCCAAAAATATCTGAAGTTATCTATCCCGGATTAGAATCCCATCCCGGATATGATCTTGCAAAAAAGCAAATGAAAGACTTTGGAGGTATGATTGGGTTTGAATTGGAATCTGTGGAGGCTAGCTATAAATTTGCTGAATTGTTAAAATTAATAAAGATAGGCGTTTCTTTAGGAGACACGACTTCTCTCATAGAATATACATCCCTCATGACAGGAATCGATCTCGCCTCATGGGAAAAGAGATTTATGCGAATATCCGATACTCATTTCAGGTTTTCCGTAGGATTGGAAGATCCAGATGATTTAATAGAAGATCTTGATCAAGCATTGAAACAATTATAAACGCGTTAAGTTAATGAATTTAATTTGAAATTCTATTAATTGATAAATTAGTAAAAAATAAAGAATTCTA
>JAEORV010000095.1 GCA_016840695.1 Promethearchaeota archaeon | reverse complement strand
GATTTACTTGCTCTAAGTGATGACAAAGTCTTTCAATTAATTGGGGAGATGGAGCAAGTAAATCCAGAAGTGAAAGGTGCTGGTGCTACCAAAAAGTTAGAGATGTGATTTTAATCTTAAGTTTTAGAAAGATATTTTTAAAAGTAAAATCTGAAAAAAAAAAATATAAAATCACATCTCTAACTTTTTGGTAGCACCAGCACCTTTCACTTCTGGATTTACTTGCTCCATCTCCCCAATTAATTGAAAGACTTTGTCATCACTTAGAGCTTCACTAAACTTTACTAGGAATTCCTTGCTCCCTACGAACAAACCTTTTCTTTTTAGAGGCTTTCCATCTTCCTTTAGGGGATTTATCTCAAGAAACAAGAGGGCGGGTCTGGTTTTGGTTGCCGGAACTTTTACAACAAAAACTCCATCAACAGGCGTTTCCATCTTCTCCCAATCCTTAGCGTTCTTTAAGTGGTCCTTTAATTGGGCTTTAATATCGGCCATTTAATCACTTTTTTTTTTGTTTTTTTTCTATGGTGTAACATATAAGGCATAGAATATATATTTTTCCATTAATAATTTTTTAATATTAATGAATAGGTGGCTGCTTAACTGTTTCAAATAAAGCAATTAATCCTGATTACATGTAAGGGGTCAGTTCTAACTCTTTCACTTTTTTCTGCGAAGGTAATCCATCTTCTAAGTTCCACCCTCTTTCGTCGTAATAATCGTTAAGTAGTTGATTTGCGATAGTAGGAGTGATTACAGTGGTACCAAAAAAGTCGTGAAGTTGGAGTTCGTTATTGCCGTATTTTAAGTTATTAAACCATTCTTTTGGGAACTTGTCGTCCTTGCGAGAAAATCCTTCTCTTGCGTTTAATAGTTTAAGCAAGTTCCAACTGCGTTCAGCTGCAATTCTCAAGTCTTCTTGACTCCTATCAAATCCGGTTACCGCATTATAAAAGTTAGTCACGTTTTCCATGCTGAAAAATCGATTCATTTGGGCTCTTGCACAGAGTCCCATAGAAGTCAATAACGCATACCAATCTTCGGAATATCGAGTTAATCGGGGCACGTTAACCATCATTTCTTCCTTGAGAGGTTTAAAAATTCTCTTGATCGCAGGATCAGGAATGCCCATCCGTTTAAAATGAGTTTTAAATCTTTCTATCGATCCACCTGAAGTTGCATAGGTTGGAGACCCTCCAGATGCCACGTGAGCGCCTTTCACGTTGACAACTTGTTCAAACTCCATTGTACCAAGGCGCATGAAGCGAGGATCGAAAATGACATCCAATCCTTTAACTTGGAGCATTTTGTCTTCGATGTTGAATTTCTTACCTATCTCCTTCCAACCACCTGCCAAAACTTCACCGAGCCCTTTTCGATAGGCAATCATTTCAGTAACTTCTGCTAACGTCTCGTAATCGCTCTTCCATTTTAATCCCAACATCTCTTCCGTAATAACTCCTTGCTCATGTAATCTAGTAATCAGCTCAAAGAGAGCAGTGAGGGTCAACGAATCGAGGCCATACCTGTTAGCAAGGTCGAAAATTTTAATTACTTCGTCGTAAGTGTTTAAACCCTTGAGCGTGAACATCAAGAAAGGATTGATGGCCGAAGAAGTGTACTGAATCAACCCGCAATGCTCGCCTTCTTTAATTTCTAATATGTCTTTATCTGCCATTGGACACGAAGGGCACGCAATTCTTCTCTTTTTTATTTTTTTAAGATAAAACCGATCGCTCACTTGCCTTGCTTTCTTTTTTTGTCCTTGAGCAGTTAACATGAGCCCCATGGGCAAGCTTCTCAGCATCCCCACTTCGTGCCAAGACTGCCTCTGTGGATAATTCCTGATTCTTTCAAACAGTTTCTTGTATGCCTCGTTAAATTCTTTTGGGTGCGCAATAGACACGCCCTTGGTTCCCTGGGTCACAATGGCTTTAAGATTCTTGTAACCCATTACTGCAGCAATCCCTCCACGACCAAATGTAGATGTTTTATCTATCAAGGTCAACGCTCCCCTAACCATATTCTCGCCCGCTTGTCCTATAGCAATTACTCCGCTTGAACCATATTTTTTCCACAAAAAGTCCGTTGTTTCAACGATGTCACTACCCCACATGTCTTTTGCATCATTCAATTCCACGTGATCGTCTATTATTTGCAAGTAAGTTGGTTTTTCTGCCTTTCCAGAAATAATTATATGGTCATATCCGGCCTGTTTCAAGTGGAATCCAAAACTCATGCTGCCACAAGAATTTGCAATAGCTCCCGTAGCGGGGAATTTAGAAATGCCTGCAGTTCGCGACGCTCCAGGAGTTATCGTGCCTACTAATGGCCCCACCCCTACGATAACGAAGTTTTCAGGCGAAAATGGATCTGTTTCTGGCTTTATACGCTCCGCTCCGAGCTTGCAATTCATTCCAAATCCTCCAATGAACTGCTTTAAATCATCTGGATTTTGTTTCATGATGGAAATTTTCTCTCCCGTCAAATCCACGTTAAGAATATTGCCCGTGTATCCGTTCCATTCCATTACATTCCCTCCTCAATTTTCTCTAGAGCACCATACAAACAATGGTCGGCACATTGACCACATGTGGTACAATCCTCTAGGAACGATATTTTAGGCTCTAATCCGTATGGTTCCTCTATCTTTATAAAAGCTTTTGAAAATGAGAATTTCCCAGTAAATTGATACGAACACCACAATTGACAGATCCTACAACCCACGCACTGTTCTTCGTGCGTGATGATTTTTCTACGAGTTTTCGATGACAACTTTTCTACCTTTTATTTTTTATGTTTATTTTATAATGAGAGGATTTCACTCCCTTAATTTTACTTTTTTTCCAATAATGACGTCATAATATAGCTTGCGGGGAACTGCTTCAAATACGCCATAAGGGCAATTTGTTATGCATATATTACATCCAATACATTTATTTTCGTTTATTTGAACTGCTTGCCCCTTGATTGGTCTCCTAATTGCTTTAGCGTGACACATCTGCATGCAAATTTCGCAGTCCGAATCGCAAAGATCGGGCTTAACAACTCGAGAGATATTCATGGAAGGTATTAATCCCCAACGAATTTCCGGAACGCGTAAACCTCCACAGTAATAATCGCAATTACAAATGCTGTCCACTTTCGGGCGTAACCCCCACATCACGGTGTTAAAATGTCCATCTTTTCGGTGTTCTAGAACGATTTCGCGAGCTTCGTCTTTATCTATGAATCGTCCACTATCCTTGGTACCTAACTTTCGCTGAATTCTGGCGTTGTGATTTACATAAATGCATCTAAAATCAACTCCCGCGCCTGCTCCTCTTTTGCACGAACAATACGTCAGGTAGAAATCCTCGCCTTTCTCTAAAACTTGCAAGGCGTGGTCAAGTGAACTCGCTACTTGCCCTCCAATTATATTCTTGGCAAAAAAATTATAGAACATGTTTTTTAACCCCGTATACGGTTCTCGATTTTCTAAATCTTGATTCACATCGGCAGTGCTTTCGTCAATAAAATTTCCGAGAAGATATCCAAGAAAATTAAAAAACCATTCACGGAATCGTCCCGGCAAAACTTTTAGGAAGCGTCCCGATCGAATATCAAATGATTCGTCTTGCAAGTACCATACTTTTCTCGTATGTTCGTAGCAAAATTTGCACATGATTAAAATTACTCGAGAAAGTATTAAAGTTTATTTAATTAATTTTAAGCCTGAATATAAATCTGAATTTTACAAGTGAAGTATGGCCATTCTTTTAATATTCTGCTTTTTGAAGCAAATCAAATGATTTATAACATCCCTTTTTATCACAAAGTTAAGGAGAGCTTTTAGTCGGACTTCTGGGGGTTAATTTCCATTGAAACGCTTAAATATCACAGAGGTGATAATTATAATATAAAAAATTAAAATAAAAATTAATTACTAAAAAGGTGATTATCATTAAATTAATTTCAGTCAATATCCCAGAGTCTTACTTAAAAGTGTTAGAAATACTTGTCATGGATGGTAAATTTCCTAACCGGAGCGAAGCAATTAGAGTTGGGATCAGGGATTTGATCAAAACTGAGTTTCTAATCGAAGACACGATAAGGAATGGTGTAGAAAGTGTTATCGAAGTAGAGAGCGAAAAAATACTGGAAGTCTCGCCATAAATTAGTCTTTTATTTTTCTTGTTTTTCTTTTTATTACTTAATTTTAGTTAATGAGCATTTCTAAAATATATCTATTCATTCTGACCTTTTATTTTTAAGCAAATCGGCAACTCTTTTCGCCCTTTCAGCCCTGCGCGCTGCTATCCTTGCCTTTAATTTCTCCTCTTCGTCGTCTGATAACGATTCTTTCTCTAATCGAGTCTCTACAGGGGCGACTGTGCGCTGTTTTCCTCCAAGCTTGCTCCTACATGTATCAATCTTGCTGTTAATTTCTCTGATGAATTTTTCACCAATTTTAGTTTCTTTTAGATTGAAGTTTGCCTCGCTTAACTCTGAGATCGCCTTCATGTATCGATTATTTGACAGCGACGTTATAGCCTTATCCAATGCTCTATATGCTATGGTGAATTGCTCTATGTTTTCGTCTTTTCCTAAATCCCTTAGTGTGATGATAGGTACCTTGCTATCGCTTACAATGCTTGAGATTTGAGCATTGATTTTTTCAATTTCTTCATCTCTTCCAACTTGTTCTAATACTTTTATCAATTCTCTCAAAGAAAAGATTGCTTCGTTGTATTTGAGTTCATCAATGAGTACACCCGCTTTATCCAAGTCTTTCATTATTTGTTTATCTATTTCTTCAAATTTCTCCTTTTTCTTGACTTCTTTTGGTCGTGCTTCCGCTTCTTTAAAGAGCCCTTCAAATTCCTTTCTCTCTTCTGCTTTTTGTTTTCTTAAAGATAAAAGCTTATTGTGAATATCTTCTTCTCTCTTGACTTTTAACAACAATTCGTTATTTATTTGAGAAACCTCTCGGGTCCATTCGATTTTCTCGAATAGATCTCTCGCTGCAATATATTTCTCATTGGCTTCTTTAAACTTTTTCTGATCAAGCAACTTAGTTCCTTGCTCTAATAGGTTATAAGCCTCTTCTGAAAGCGCTCTTTCTTGTTTTTTACGCTCCTGACTTTCTATGAGTTCCTTTCTTTTTTGTTCTTTTTCTTGAGCGCTAGTTTCTTGAATTTTTGTCAATTTATCTTCAAGTTGACTTTCAATTTCTAGTTGCTTTGCTCTCTCTTCTTCTTCTTTTTTGCGTTTCTCAAGCAATTTCTCTTTTTTCTTGTTAATTAAGACAACGGAGTCTTTGACCATATTAACACCTTCATGCCATTCAATTTCCTTGAAGATCCTTTCGCTTTCTACATATAAATGAATAGCTTCGTCAAAGTTTTCTTGAATTAGTTCTCTCTTAGCGCGATCCATTAATAAAAACGCTTTCTCTCTCAAGCTTTCAAACGACTTTTTTTGTTCTCTTTCAATTGCAAGTGCTTCTCTTTTTTGTTTTAACTTTTCGGCTTCTTGTGCTTGCATTTCTTTTTCGAAGGCTTTTTGCTTTTGTAGTTCTTGTTCCCGATCTTCGACTTTTTTAGATTCTAAAGCTCTTAATTTTTGATCTTTCTCAGATTTTTCTTTATAAAACTGGATTGAGTTTAATAACCTTCTAGCTTCTTCATTCCAACCAATGTCTTCAAATTTCTTTTTTGCTTCTCTATATTTATTAATTATTTCTTCATATGGACATTTAAAATTCAAGATTCCATTCATTATGTTTTGCTCGTAATCCTTAGCTAATTTTTCAGCTTTATCAATCATCTGGAGAGCCTCATCTTTAATTTTATTTTGATCAAGTTTTTCTTGTTCCATTTCTATAACTTGTCGTTCTCTCTCTAAATCTTTTTTACTAGGCTTTACTTCTTCCAGAATAACTGGTTTCATCTCAGCTTCTTCTATCCTTTTCAGTTCTAAAGCTCTTAATTTTTCATCCTTTACTTTCTTATCTTTATAAAATTTAATGGTCTCGATTAATCGATTTGCCTCATCAACCCACCCAATTTTTTGGAAGATTTTTCTTGCCTCTTTATAAGCCGAGATTGCGCTGTCATATGGACTAATTTGGTTTAGAATGTCTGTTTTTAACGCTAATTCATATTTCTTCACGAATTTTTCAGCATCGTCTATGAGCGTCATTGCTACATTGAGCATGTTATCTTCTTCTTTCTTTTTTTCTTCGAGTTCGCGGATTTTTTGACGCTTTAAATCTTCAGTCTCTTGTTTGGATACCTGCGGTGTTATTACTTTTTTCGCTTTTTCTGCCTTTTGAGCTTCAATTGCTCGCAATTTTTTGTCTTTTTCTAATTTTTCATTATATAATCTTATAGAATTCTTGTAAGCCGTGGCTTCTTGCAATCGACCATTGTCTATTAATATTTTAATGATATTATCGTACATTTGTA
>JAEORV010000094.1 GCA_016840695.1 Promethearchaeota archaeon | reverse complement strand
ACTATGAGTGTTACGACTGGTGGTTCTGTCACAAGCCTTTAGAGAAATAAACATAAAGGAATCCCTGTTTTACTTTTTAAAAATTGTAATATCCTCGATACTGAATATTTAATATTATTCAGCATCAAGGAAGGGTGTCTTTTGTTAGGTTAAAGCTACGCGTCAGAAAGAATCTTAGGTATTGACATTTGATGATCAGAGAAGTTTGATTTAAAAAGCAGTTGCTAACTTAAGGAAAGATGAAATATCATTGAAGATGAACTCCAGGTAAATATAGAGTATTAATTTTTATAACTAAAATAATTTTTTGATATGATTCGAATAAAAAATAACCTCAAATTTTTTATCACATTGATACTTCTTATTTCATCTATGTTTGTTTTTTGTAACCGAAAAGATAATGATGAAAATTCGGAGTCTCAAAAAAAAGAACTTGATCAGAAAGAAAAGGAATTAGAGCTTAAGGAAAAAGAATTAGAGCTGAAAGAAAAGGAATTAGATAGGAGCAAGTCCGATTATAATGATCGGGAGGATTTAGATAATGAAGAATTTGAAACAGATAAAAAAGGGAAGACATATTACGAGAGTTATCAGAATACACGTTTCGGATTTAGAGTTAAATACCCGGAAGATTTTACACAGATGCCAAAACCAGCAAACAATGATGGCAGAGAGTTCAAATCAAAAGACAGAAATTTTTCTCTTCTTGTCTATGGAAGCAATTACATTGAAGGCTTTGAAAGTCAAGGAGAATATGAATTTGCATTAGACAACTTTGATGAGATCACATACGATAAGAAAGGAAAAAACTGGTTTGTTCTGTCGGGTTATAAAGGGAATAAAATAATTTATCAGAAAACATTTTACGGCAAAGGATGTTCAAATACAGTTTATATGGAATACCCCAGTAGTGATAAAACCAAATATGATGATATTGTAACTTCAATTGTTCGGTCATTTAAGCCGGGAGATTTAACGGAATTTCAGTAAAGGTTAAAAAAGTTTTGTTGCAATT
The DNA here is from genome assembly GCA_016840695.1 of Promethearchaeota archaeon. Taxonomy (GTDB): domain Archaea; phylum Asgardarchaeota; class Lokiarchaeia; order Sigyniarchaeales; family SOKP01; genus FT1-020. The sequence continues at coordinate 5,494 of JAEORV010000094.1, read as the reverse complement.
ACAGAATGATGTTCTGCATATTCTAAGAAGCACTGTTAATGTTTTATAAGAACTCTCCATGAAAAAGAAGACTCTTATCGAATTACTTCTGAGATGTTTAGAAAAATTTGATAATAATAACGGAATAATTAATACAAAGGTCGGTGAAGATTATGTACCCGTAAGCAGGTATGAACTCTTATCAGAAGTTAAAAAATTAAAGAAATATTTTGATTCTCTAAAATTAAAAGCAAACGATAAAGTTGCTATAATATCGGAGAACAGAACCGAATGGATTATCACAGATTTTGCTTGTATGCTGTCTAATTTAATATCCGTTCCTTTGTTTACTTCATTAAGTGCTGAAGCTACAAAGTATATCCTTAAAGATTCAAGTTGTATAATCTGTTTTGTGTCGAATGAATTGCAGCTTCACAAAGTACTCTCTGTTAAAAATGAGTTGCCTGAGTTGAAATACATTGTGTGTTTCAATCAAGTAAAAACAAATGGGAATGTATTATCTTTTCAAAAACTCCTAAACTCTTTTAAAGAAACTGATGGAAAAGATATTAAAAACATCATAGAAGACTTATCGAAAGATATTTCTGAGGAAGACATTGTAACAATTATCTATACATCAGGAACTACTGGAATTCCAAAAGGTGTGATGTTGACTCATAAAAATATTTGCAGTAATATTTTAGCCTGTATGAAAGTTCTTGCTTTAACTGAAAATGACTCGTTCCTTTCCTTTTTGCCGTTCTCTCATTCATACGAAAGAACTGCAGGATATTATCTTGCCTTCTTTTCGGGTTCGAAGATATATTTTGCAAAAAGTATTGATACGATTGCAATGCAAATGCAGGAAGTGAAGCCTACTATGATGATTACGGTACCCCGTCTTTTAGATAAAATGTATAACAGAGTGATGAGAAGATCGGATGACATGCCTGATGGTTTCGGAAAGAAGTTGTTCGTTTGGGCAATTAAACTTGCGAAGAATCATAAGAGAAAAAAATATTCTATTAAATGGTTTATTGCAGATAAACTTGTGTATAAAAAAATTATTGCGAGAACAGGTGGGAGGGTAAAGTTTTTTGTATCTGGCGGTGGTGCTTTAAATAAAAGTGTTGGAGAGTTTTTTGACAGGATTGGAATCACGACACTGGAAGGTTACGGTTTAACCGAAACCTCACCTGTTATTTCTGTCAACAGACCCGGTAAAAATAAATATGGAACGGTTGGAATTCCCCTCGATGGTGTAGAAGTAAAAGTAGCTGCAGATAGTGAAATAATTATCAGAGGGGACCTTGTGATGAAAGGATATTATAAATCTGAAGAAGAGACTCGAAAGACTATTAAAGACGGTTGGTTGTATACCGGTGATATTGGAAAGATAGACAAGGAAAATTACATAATGATTACCGACAGGAAAAAATCATTACTTAAATCATCGGGAGGAAAATATATCCCACCGACACATATCGAGGATATTGTACAGCAGCTTACTTACATTGACCAGGTTCTAATCATAGGAAACGAGCGTATGTATGTTACTGCTTTAATTGTTCCCGATATTGAAGAGTTAAGGAACCTGTCGAAAAAAATGAATCTTAATATACAAAGTAATTCTGACCTTGTTAGGAACAAAGAATTATTAAAAAAAATTGATACAGATATCAACAATATTCAAAAAGACCTTTCCCAATATGAGAAGATAAGGAAGTTCACGCTTCTGGAAAAACCTTTCACTATCGAGAGTGGAGAGTTAACCCCAACGATGAAAATTAAGCGGAAAATCGTCGAAGAGAAATACAAAGACATCATCGAGAAAATGTATCATAAAGTGTAATTATTAATATATTATTTTTCTCACTGAAAAAATTTATATTGCTCCATGCTTGAAAGTTACATACCAATAATTGCCATACTGATATTTGCAGTAATCTTTGCAATAGTCTGTGTTAAGCTATCGTCCCTTATGGGTCCTCGGCGTCCGGGGAAGGAAAAGTATTCCACTTATGAAAGCGGTATGGAGCCGGTGGAAACTGCAAGACGAAAATTCTCTGTAAAGTTTTATCTTGTTGCGGTCAGCTTTCTTATCTTTGATCTTGAGATTGTATTCTTATATCCATGGGCGGTTTCTTTTATTAAATACGGCAGGGTAGAAATGATTTATACTTTAATCGTTGCAATCATATTTATTTTAATTCTTGTCATTGGATTATTATATGAATATAAGAAAGGTGCATTCAAATGGGATTAGAGGATAAATTTACCAGCAAAGACGGTTTTTTTACATCAAAGATAGATGCTTTACTTGAATGGTCGAGAAAGAATTCTTTATGGCCCATGCCGATGGGAGTCTCCTGCTGTGCGATTACGATGATGGCGACTGCAGGACCAAGATTCGATATTTCAAGATTCGGAAGTGAAGTCTTCAGGTTTTCGCCAAGGCAGTCGGATGTTATGATAGTTGCAGGGACGGTTACTTATAAAATGGCAAAGGCAATCAGGAAGGTTTACGACCAGATGCCCGAACCCAAGTGGGTTATTTCTATGGGAGCATGTGCTTCGACAGGCGGTATGTTCAGGAGTTACTCTGTTGTGCAGGGAATTGACCAGTTTTTGCCCGTGGATGTGTACGTTGCGGGATGCCCGCCAAGACCGGATAATCTGCTTAACGGTTTAATTACACTTCAGAAAAAGATACAGGGTAAGAAAGAAAAAAAAGTATCTAACAAGTAGTATAATTTCACTTCCTTTTTTGGTAACATTAGCAATGCTAACCTGATATGGATTGACTTCCCGCTTGCGGGTCTAACCTTTGGCGTGTTATGCCTTACATTAATTATCTATAAAGAGAAATCATTAACAATCCTTCCCACTTCTACCGAACTCATACCCGCCTTCAATTAAATTATTACTGCAAAATCTGCCAATATTTAAGCAATTTATGACATTTTCGGTACCGCCAGCGACAATATTGGTACCGCCAGCGACTGTATTGGTACCAACAGCGACAATATTGGTACCGCCAGCGACTGTATTAGTACCGACAGAGACATTGTTGGTTTCAACAGTGGAAATATTAGTGTCGGCAATGACATTATCGGCATCGACAGGAAGTTTATCAATACCGACAGCGACATTATTGGTTCTGACAGTGAAAATATTGATGTCGATTTCTTGATTTTTTCCTTTGACAAGAACTATAAAAATATATATATTAAACCGGTGGCAAATTGGAAATAGTTTTTTTAAATTAAAATTAATAAAAAAATGGCAAAGGACGATTATCTTCCCCGTCGGAAAGATGAGTTAGATACGTGGGAAGAAACTTACGAAACAAACGTCGAAGCCGAAGCACTGACTATGGGCTTCGATGCTGCAGAAATTCTCACACTTAAAACAAACATTACGGACCACAGAGCATCATTTACCACAATGAAAGCCAAGAAAGCAGAGTATAAGGCTTCTGTGGAGGCGAATAATGCAATGGAAAAATCTGCACGTAAAGCTATCCGTGATGCTACTAAACGTATGAAGGCTCATCCAAATTACACAACTGAAAAAGGTGATTTACTCGGTATCGTGGGTCCCGAGATAACGATTGATCCTCATACGATGAAACCTACTCTGAAGGTTGAGCTTGAAGCAAATCAACCCAAAGTGTATTTTGAAAAAGAAGGTCTTGATGGTATCAGGCTCTACAGGGAAAGAGGAGCAGAGACAGCTTTCATAAAAATTGCAGATGACAGACATCCGCCATATCTGGATTCAGAACCTAATCTTGTCGATGGTCAGCCGGAAGAAAGAAGATATAAGGCTTTCTTCTTAGACGGCGATGAAGTGGTCGGGCTTGAGTCTGACATTGTATCCATTGTTGTGCCTTAGTGGTTGTTTGAAAACATATTATTCCTCATCATTTTTGTTATTGAAGGATACTAATATCGTTTTAGTAGAAATTTTATCCTTCAATTTTAATTTTTATTTAATTAAAGTTGTCGAGACGTAGCTCTTTTAACATTTAATTACTTTTCTTAAATAAAACTCTTCGAGGAGAACGATATGATAAAAAAACTACAATTTCTATTTGCCTTTCTTATTATTGCGTCTGTATGTTTTTCACAGGTTCATATCAATGAAGACTTTGAATCCAGTGATTCTCTTAACTTACCTTCTGGTTGGTCAGTATGGAATAATAATCCTACTTTCATTGTATTTCCATTTGCCAATTGGACAGTGAGAGATTCGGGAGTAAACCTTGTTGGTTTATTAACTGCAACCGGTAAATGTCATTCCCCAATTAAAGCATGCGGTGTTAGCTGGAATATGGGTTATGACACAGTTAATCAATCTTATGAGCTAGCGGATGCATGGTTGGTTACAAAACGTATAACGAACATAGTTACAAATGATGTTCTGAAGTTTTGGGCAACCGGTGGTACAACAAGTTATTATGACAGCTTACAAGTATGGATTAGCTTAATCGATTCTACACCTTCAGGATTTCTCGGTACATCTATTAAATTGCTGGATATATATTGGCCCCAGGGTTCAACTTACGGTGAGTTTACGGAATACACTGTCCCACTTTCCGGGTATGCAGGCACACCTTTAGCCTGGATAGGATTCAGGTATTATGTAGATATGAATCTTGCTGGTGCAGGTTTCTTTGTTCATGTGGATGACGTATTTGTAGGAATTCCCGGTTCAGTACAGCAAATAGGAACAAACATACCTGATAACTTTGCTCTTAATCAGAATTATCCGAATCCGTTCAACCCAACAACCACTATAAGGTTTGACCTTGCCAAGAACACTAATGTGAATCTTGTCGTTTATAATTCTCTTGGTCAGGAGGTTACTAAAGTTTTTGATGGTCATAAACAAGCTGGATCTTATGAAGCTGTGTTCGATGCGAGCGGCTTATCAAGTGGAACCTATTATTATAGATTAACTACGGATTATTTTGTTGAAACTAAGAAGATGGTCGTTGTTAAGTAAATCTTGTTAGTCTAAAATTTTTGAAGGCAGTCTGATGAATTTTCAGATTGCCTTTTTTTGTTATTTAAAATGTTCCTTATAATAATTAGTTTGTGTAACATTAATAATTGATTAAATTTTATTTTAAATTAAAAATTAGATCTGGTAATAATTTCTAATTGACCTAATTTCTAATTACTCTAATGAATGACCAATAATTTAGATAGGAAATATGATTTAGAAGAAAGAACAGCAAAGTTTGGTGAAGATATTATTAATTTCTGCAAAAAAATTCCCAAAAACTCAATTACAGCTCCATTAATAACACAGCTTGTCAAAGCTGGTACGAGTGTTGGTGCAAATTATTGTGAAGCTGATGATGCTGAAAGTAAAAAAGATTTTAGACATAAAATCGGAATTGTTAAAAAGGAGTCCCGTGAATCAAAACATTTTATAAGAATGATTATGAAAGCTGTTCCAGAGTTGAAAGAAGACGGTAAATCTTTAGGTCAGGAAGCAAAAGAAC
>JAEORV010000093.1 GCA_016840695.1 Promethearchaeota archaeon | reverse complement strand
CATGGAATGAAATTAAGAAGGATATTATAAATGCTGAGCTGGGGGATGTATGCGATTGAGACCGATTAATAAGCGAGGGAATTCAGCTACGGACTTAATTGTTTATATGGTTTCGGGCTTAGTTATGGCGATAGTCTTAATATTGATATTTTATTATGGTTCGGTTACTGCGGAATGGTTTACAACACATGCAGAGTCATTTTCTTCTAATGGTGTTAATGGAACGGAGATTATAGCGAATACTTTTGGAAAATTACCGACGGCTTATGAAAATCTGAAATGGATATCAGTGGGAGTTATGATTGCGATGGCTATTGCGATTCTGTTGGGAAATGCTCTAGTCCGAGTTCATGGATGGTATATTGTTCCGTATTTTATTTTTTGCGCAATTGCAGTAATCTTCTCTGTTTTTATCTCAGAAGCTTACGAAGGAATTTATAATACTCCTGCGCTGAATTCTTACTTTGCTCAGTTCTCCGGATTATCTTGGATATTTTTGAATCTCCAAATTTGGATAACTGTGGTTGGGCTTTTCGGGGCGATTCCAATGTTTTCACATTTAATTAAAGAAAAGATTAGCGGAGGCAACGCATGGTAAAATCTAAATTTCTTTTTCTTCTTTTTGGAGTTTTGTTGATTAGTTTTGCTAGTGCAGAATATTCCATAGAGATTTATGCGGATAGTGTGACGGGAGCTACGGGAGAAGTAACTGTATCTGAGGTCGAATCAGGAATTTTTAAGATTAATGCAACCAATGGAAATTATGAGATTGATAGAGCCTTGGTTATGAAGTGGTTGTTTTATGGAACTGATGGCACTAATCCGAGGGCAACTTCGACCTACATCACTAATCCAACTCATGTGATTACGAATGATACGAGAGACTTGGGAAAGGGAGGTCATTTATTTATGTGGGATAGCGATGTTACTTTTACAGCTGTAGCTACAGGATCATCAGCATCTGCATTTAGAAGTTTAGATCTAACATTTGGCAACACAACAAATAATAACGATGTTTCAAGTTGGTCTTATTTAGAAGGAATAAGCAATAATGACTGTAATGGGGGCGATTGTTATAAAAAGTATTGGGAAATTTCAGGGGCTGCTAAAAACTATGCGGGAGATAATGGAATTTCAGATGAAACTGGATTAGATAAGACGGGTGATGAGGTTAATAATCCATCTACATCAAAATTATATCATGGTTGGCAATGGACTGGAACTTATTCTCAACCTAGAATGAGAGATGATATGAGAGTAGTAATTCTCTCTAAGGGGGAAATATCAAATGCTTACTCTAATGGGGGATCTCACCCGGGGACTACAGTCCATTCTGAAATATTAGACGTTACAGACTTTCTTTTAGATGAAAGTTTTCCCGAGTTTGAATCTAAGCCGGTTGTAGTGCTAAACTCACCAGAGGATGAATTATCAATCCTTCCAACGAGTATTACTTTTAATTTTTCTTCTTCTATCCCATCAGGAAGTTTGATTAATGCTTCTCTTTATCTTAATGGAATTTTAAACGAAACAAAGTCTTTATCAGGATCGGAAGACACACAAACTTTCACAAAATCTATTTCAACATTAGGAGATTATAACTGGTCTGTGAAAGTTTGTGGGGATAATTCGGTTTGTGTAGATTCTGAGACGAGGAGTTTTTCTATCGAGAAATATGAAATAACCTCCAACAATTACGAAAGTGAAACCACAGAGGGAAGCGTAGAGTCTTATTCGTTGAACATTTCGATAATAGATGGTCTGCAAATCTCAGTCGCTAATTTAGTTTATGATGGCGTAACTTATCCTGCAACATTACAGAGAAGTGGTCAAGATTATTATATTTATAAAACCCTTTCAATTCTTCCAGTATCTTCAGATGTAAACAAGACTTTCTATTGGTATATAACTCTTAATGATGCTACGGAAATAACCACAGATCAGACAAACCAAACGATCTCTAATATTAACATTGATGATTGCTCGGTTTATTCTACAGTGATTTTAAATTATACCTTGTGGGATGAAGAGTTAAGAACTTCGCTTAATGGAAGTATCGGTTTAGATGTTGATATTTATTCGCCTTCTCTTCCGGATCCAATTATAGAATTCTCTAATGATTATGGAACGGATGTTCATCAAGCTCTAGTTTGTATGGATAATGAGCTTTTGAATTCCGATTATGTGATGAGCGTTTCTGCGGAATACTCTGCGACTGATTATGTTCATGAATTTAATTATATCCAGGATTACGAATTAGATTCCACAACTATCCCAAAAAACATTAAGCTCTATGATCTAAAAACTATTGATAGTCAGAGTTTCAAGATAACTTTCAAAGATAATTATTTCTTGCCAGTTGAAAACGCTATTATAGAAGTTTTGAGAAAATATACTGGGAATGGAGAATATGAAGTTGTAGAGGATGGTTTAACAGATGCACAAGGGCAAACGGTTTTACATCTGGTTACTGAAGATGTGACCTATGGCTTTATTGTAAAGAAGGATGGGGAGACTTTGTATACTGTAGAAGATCGTTTGGCGATTTGTTCGGAAGATCCTTGCCAAGTTAATCTTAATCAGTTTGAGAGTATGTTGTCTATCGGGGACTTCGAAGACTTTGACAATTTAGATTATACAATAGATTTTAATGAGACCTCAAAAGAAGTCTATGTCATCTTTTCTGTTTTGGATAGTTCGACAGCCTCGATGGTTTTGAATGTTACTAAGTTTGACAATTGGAATAATGTGACGATTTGTTCTGATAGTTTGGTTTCAAGTTCCGGAGTTCTGAGTTGCACGATTCCAATCAGCTATCTCAATTCTTCAATTTTGGCAGAGTTATATATGGACAATGAATTTGTAACTTATCGACAATATCCCCTAGGAACTAAAGCGAGTGATTTTCTAGGAGAGACAGGAATATTAATGGGTGCATTTGCTTACCTAATGCTAGTTTTTATGGCAGTTTCTTCAGGAGGAGTGGCGGTAGTTATCTTTGCAATCTTAGGAGTTATTTTCGTTGGGCTTCTTGGAATAATCTCTCTGGGGTCTTTTGTCGGAGTAGGATCTATAGTAATCTGGTTTATTGTAGCAGGAGGAATAATAATATGGAAAGCAGCGCAGAGGTAATAAAATGGATTTGAAAGATTATATTGCAGGGTTTTTATTAGGTGCCCTTTTCCTAGTTGCGCTTTTCACTTTTGCGTTTGGAATTGCCGGAGAAAATGATTTAGAAGGAGTTTATAATACCGATAAGATAGATTTGACTTCATTAGAAAATAGGCTGGAAAGCTCTAGGGTAGATGCGAATTCATATATGGAAAGTTTCTCAAGTGAGAATCCTCTAGAAAGTTTTGGAGCGTTGGTTTTCTTCTCAATAGTTGGAATAGCGAAGCTGGTTAGTAATTCAGTAATCACGATTTTTACAATACTATTTGGAGGTATTAGTAATGTCCTAGGAATTCCGCCCCTGGTTACTGGAACTATCTCGGCGATATTATTGATCGGCTTGATAATGGCTGCTTGGAAATTACATAAAACAGGAATATAAAAATGGCATATGAATCAATATACAACAGAAATTTAAGCGAAGGGTTACATGTTCCCTTTTGCTATGTAAATGATGTGACCGGAGGTCTTTTTATGAATCTTTTAATTTTTGTGACTTACATAGTTTTGCTTATGGGGATCTATTTTACGCAGAAGAAACTTACTGGTAAAGGGGACGCTCCGGTTGCTGCAGCTGCTTCGGGTTATGCTATGGCAGGCTTCGCAATTTTCCTAGGAATGATTCCATGTCTTCTGGATGGATGGGTTGTTGTCCAGGTAATAGTTATGGCAGCCGTAGGGACTCTGTGGCTAATCTTTGATAAAAAAAGTAATTATTAGCATTGTTACGGCGTTTACGTTATTCTATAGGGTGTCTTTATCTCTAATTTTTAGATAATCCAAAAATAAACGGGGAATCTCGTTTCTTTGAAAGGAGGGATAAAAGATGTTAGATAAAAAAGCTAAAAACAAATTGAGGAGATTAGATAAGCGAGGAGTAGGAGGTCTTGACTTTCTAAAGTATTTCGCAATCTCCCTATTTGTTGTTGTTATGGTGTTCTTTGTTCTTGCAGTTGCCGGAGATAATCTGATGCAGACTGTGGACAATGATTCAACTGCTTACGGGCTTATCAGTAACTTTACTACTGCTATTGCTTCAATAGGAGATAGTATCCCTACTTGGTTAATGCTTGTTGGACTTGTTGTTATCGTTTCGATCTTGGTTGTAGTTATTGTAGTAATACAGAAGGCTAGTCAAGCGAGCGGTGGTAATGGAGGTCAGTTGTAAATATCAAAAATTATTTTTTATTTTTTTAATTTGAGGGAGGGTTAAGCTATCAAATGCTCGACCCACTCTCTTCGATTTTCTTTTGTTGCGATTATTTTTTTGACTGCTTCTGGGTGTTTTTGAAATTCTTTTATTTTCTCAATTCCTTTTCTATAATTTGAGGATTTGACTTGCACTAGCAAAACTTCAAATTCATTCATACAGATTAAATCAAACAATCCGAAGATATCTTGTTGTTTCACGAATCGATTTGATTTGATTGGCTTAAAGCAAACATATCCCTCAGCTTCTTTTTTCTTTTTATATTGGAGTTCTCTTTCTCTTCCTTTTCTAACTGAGTTTACCATTACACTAGGAGGTTCAGAGCCTCCGCCTGTTTCTGTTGAAATTGTTTTGTGTTGAAAAGATATTTTTTTACAGTCCTAAGATCCCCATGCCCCAAAACTTGAGCGACTAGCCAGGGATTATTTGTTTTATCTAAGAGTTGTGTTGCGCCGCTTTGCCGAAATAAATAAGATCTAGTTCGGGGCATTTTGTTTCCATCTTTTTTTTCATATAGTCCTGATGGCTTTAACACCTTCTCTCTAAACGTTGTTTTCCATCTCTCCGGAGACATCTTTTCGTTTTCTGCGCTTGGGAATAAAAATTCAGATCCCTTCCACATCCATCTAGGAAAAGACATATAATAAGCGAGATATTCCCTAAGTTTATCTGAGACACTTAAGATACGATCTTTCTTTTCCTTGTTGTTTTCTCCTCTGATTTTTACTTTGCCATGTTTGAAGTCTGAAAATTTCAACCAACAAGCTTCACGAGGTCTTAATAATAAATACCTCAGAAAAGCCATAACGCACAAATCCCTAGCTTTCATCCATTCCCCCCAAATTGTCTTAAGATAATCTTGAGAATTTTGGAGAGTCGCAAACATCAATTTAATTTCTTCTTCGTTCCAGTCTTCTTCAAAATTTTTACAATCACTATCATAAAGTAGGTTTGCATTCATATATGATTTGTTTACCATCTTGTTATTATTTTTAAGTGATTATATAACTTTATAAAGTTATTCTTTGTATGTATATTAAGTTAAAATGGTAGAAGTTATAGAAAAAAGAAGGGTGCATTTCAGAATCCAGATTTACGACTTAGCAAAAAAAGAGAAGACTGGGAAGGGAGAGTCTAAGGTTATCAATCTTGAGAATGAAAAAGACTATGATGTTTCAGATATAAAAATATTTATCGAGGCTTGTTTCAAAGACAAGTCGATTACGGATAAATATTTAAAGAAGAGTTAGGTTAGATTAGAATAGTTTTAGGCAACCTCGGCGCCCGAAAAGGGTTACTATTGGTTGTCGAATTCTATGAGCGGTTACCTTGCCGTTTTGAGCTTCCATGCTCAGAGAAAAGGTTTGAGGCTTAAAAAGCTTCTGAAAAGAAAAATGATAGGGGAAAATAAAAAGGGGTGTAGGGAAAGGGGAAAAATAATCCTAGAAGAAAAGCTTACTTTAAAGCCATTGACTTCTAATAGAGTTAAGCTTACAAATTTTTATATTCAGCCAGCTGGAAGGAGAGAGGACGATGCAGGTTTTCCTACTTGTTCTTGTTCTCTCTCCGCTGAGGCTTTGGTTGAGGAGGCTTTGAGATGAACGCTAAAGACCTCTCTCTTCCAGACTTAGGATTATCATATAAGGATTTGAACCCAGAATATAATTTTGATCTAATGAGGAAAACTTCTTCTGAGGAGAGAGATGTGATTGAGGCTTGTCTTGAGCGAGCCAGGAGAAGAGCAAGAAGATGAGAAACTTCATTAAAACATATTTAGATTTTAAGGAAATTTGGAGAGAGGAAAATCTAAAGAGAAATAGTCAGAGTGATAATAATGATGAGATTATTTTGAAGGCATTTGAAATATATTTTGGGGGTAGAAAATGATTTCTGAAGAGTGCTCCCAAGTCCTAAGAACCATGGAGCAAGGATTAAGAGATCTAGAGGTCAAACGAGATAAGGAAAAAGATTATTCTCCGAGACTTAGACTAAAAAATAAAATAGAAGTTCAGGAGACAAAAATAAGATTTTTTAAGAAAGGTTATAATTTTTGCCAGAGAGAAAGTAGCGAGCAAAGGAGATTAGGAGATGAAGGGGGATAAATATCACTGCTCTAAACATGGGGATATCGGTTGCCTGGACTGCGAAGAATGTAAAGAAAATTTAAGAAAATTATGC
>JAEORV010000092.1 GCA_016840695.1 Promethearchaeota archaeon | reverse complement strand
GAAAACAAATTAGAATTCGATCCTATGAAATGTTTTGGATGTGGAATATGCGTTCCACAATGCCCGAACGATTCAATCATTTTCCACAATTTATGCATTTTAACTCATCAGTTTCCGCAATGAAGTCGCTTTTTACCATCTGAGGCGACCCATGCTTCAAGAATTTTTCCATCACCACGCAACAGCAAGGACAACAGTTGCATACAACGTAATAAAATTGAGGGCTCGGAAAATATATTATTTGGTGAACTAAACCCCTTTTATCGCTATCTTCTAATAGCTCTACAATTTTCTCTTTTGAAACTTTTTTTAAATTAATTGACTTGTTCGGAATCTCGTACAATGATTGACCAAAACTCAAATGAATGCATGTATAAAGCGGATGATCACAATTAGGCTCATTATACTTGCGTTGGACCGCTCGGCAATAGCACCAACTAATACCTACGACGTTAGAACGGCTGAGTATTTCAAGTATTTCTTGAGTTGGTAGAAATCTCGTTTCGGCATCGATGTTTTTGTTTAAAGGAATGACTTTTCCTCCCCATCTTCCTTTTAAGACTCTTCTATTTAATTTACCAAAAGTATACGTGTTGAACCTCTTGTCAAGCCTCCTAAAAAGTTCAAGTAATGCAACTTCAAGTAAACTAAACGTGCTACTCAAGAGCCTTCCTAGTGTGGGAAACCTGCGTAATATCCTATCGATTTTTGATTGAAAATAATCGCTTTTTACTTCAAGTAGAGAACTCATGGTTTTATATGAGAATAAACATGATCTCATTAAAAGAAATTATTATAAATAAATTAGGTATTATCAATAAATATTTGAAAAAAAAGGTAAAAAAAATGTCTAAAAAAGATATCAAAGAGCGTTTTGATGATAAGCTTGAAGAATTAAAAGAGGTATTACCTCCCTTAGGGCGGAATATTGGAAATAGTTGTGCCGCACAAACCTTAATGCCGATAATAGATGTGTTAGGGATAAAAGATCTTGAGGTTTTTTATTTCAATAACCTTGCTATTCCTTTTAGTGGTTTTGGGACGTATTCGAGTGAGGATGGATGGTCTGGACCCTGTGGAGTTGTTAGCGGAAGCATGGCAGCTATTGGAATTATAATGGGTGGTAAAGAAGAATTAAATCCAAGAGAAGTCCCTAATGTATACATGAAAGCAATAAGGTTTGCAACGAAATTTGAAGAAAAATTCGGCTCTGTGAGATGCAAGGATATTTGTGGTTTTGATTTAGCAAAACAAGATGAATACGAACAATATAAAAAACAAAATATTTGGGTCAAAAAATGCCAGCATTTCGTTCTTTTTGCCGTGGATCAAGTAAGAAAGTTAACTAGAACAGATTTGAAAAAGAAATGGACATGAAAGAAAGACCGTTTTTAATAGAATAATCTCTCAATAGCCAACTTCATTTATTACTTTTTCAGATTGCATTTCAATAAAAATGAAAAATAACGCTTATCTTATCAAGAATATTACTCTCTTTGGAAAAGACTAAATTTTTAAGTATAGATTGTTTTTGAAATAGATATAAATAAAAAATATAATTATATTTTAGTAGAATACTCTAATTAGAAAATTTCGCGAAAGTTGAAAAATCATGTCTGACGATAATGATGAAGGTAGAGAATGTCCTTACTGCGGGGTTATCCTGCACCACCCATATTGGTCCCATGTACAACAAGAACATCCCGCAGAATACGCTAAAAATGAAACTTGGGTAACCTTGTACAATGATTATGTAGGGATGGGCATGGAACAATCAGTTTGTTTAATGGTTATTGGAGAACTATTTAATGTTTCACCTGAAGAAGTCAAATCGTTTATAGCGAAACAAGACACGTTTTAACTCTCTTTCTATAAATGTTATTCATTTTTACATAGAAAAATAAAAATAAAAAAATAAAAACTACAGTTAAAATTCTTCTTCGTCGTCTTCCTCTAAAAGACCCGCTTGTTTTAGCATGTCTTCGATGGAATCTCTTGCTTTTATTACTTGTTCGTTTTCATTCAATTTAAGGCTTTCTAACACCGAGTCTGAGAATTCAACGAATTTTTTAATTGACGAGGACGAGAATTCTTTAATTTTCTTTGATGTTTCCTCGATAAACTCTTTACCTGATTCGCCAAACACTTGGCCGGCGAAGTCAGCAATGCTGGTGTTAAGTTTATCAAGAATATTTTCAGATCCTTTTTCTTCTTCGCTCATTTCAAATTCCTTGTTTTATGTTATGTAGTGAAATATTGAAGTTTATAATAAACTAAAGCTAATTAATTTTTTCCATCATTTTAAGTTATTGAAACCAATGATAGTTGGGAAAATCGGGAACATAAATCTATATAAAACAAAAGGACAATAATAAATAATACATTCAGTATCTATTTCAACTATGAAAAAGTGATCACCATGAAAGTAGCAGCAGTCCAAATGGAAGCAGAACTTGCAAATGTTAATGCAAATCTTGAAATGGCTGAGCGCCTCGCAGAAAGTGCATTACGCGATGGGGCAGAAATGGTGATCATCCCCGAATTTTTCACCACTGCGATGGGATTTCACCCGAATATGCTGGATTCCGTTAGGAAGATTGACGGTAAACCGATGCAGATGATGAAAAAATTAGCTACCAAGCATAATGGAATTATAGGAGGTTCGTTCATAGCTTCTCGAGGACAAGACGCATACAATACTTTTATACTCGTGTTTCCGGACGGAAAAATGTTTTTTCACGATAAAGACCAACCTACCATGTGGGAAAATTGCTATTATATCGCTGGAGATGACGATGGAGTTCTCAAAACACCGTTAGGGAATATTGGAGTTGCCTTGTGTTGGGAACTCGTTCGCTCCCGCACTCCAACACGACAATTAAACCGCGTGGACATGGTAGTCGGAGGTTCTTGTTGGTGGACGTTGCCCGAAGCCCAAGTGCCCGGATTCCCATTGAATCTTGACGACCAAGTCGTTAAAATACTCGTTGAAACCCCTCGCAAGTTAGCTCGAATGCTCGGAGTCCACGTGATACACTCTTCACACGCAGGAGAACTTGATGGTAAAATGCCTCTCATTCCTGGATTCCAATATAAATCGCATTACTGTGGTGAAACTCAGATAGTAGATGGGAGTGGAAAAATTCTCGAGCGCATGAAGCAAGAAGAAGGGGAAGGATTTATCACTGCCGATATTGACCCAAAGCAAAAATGGGATCCCTCTGAACCAATTCCTAATCGATTCTGGATACCTCACTTGCCACTTCAAATACGATTTATCTGGTTTTATCAGAACCTCTATGGGAAAAGATTTTATTACCCAAAAATAGCCAAGCGATATTGGAAAAGGAAAGGATTAGTATAGATACGAATAATTTAAAAAAAGAAGTAAAATTATAATTTAAGAAAGGAGAGAAAATATGAAAAACAATGAAGAAAATTCAAAATTACCTATTTTAAAGGCATTACCGCGCAGGTTTACGATGACTCTATTATTTTTAATATGCTATACTATAATACACATAAATTTTGAGTATCATTTCTGGGTAACTGGCGATATATTCTCGAAGTATGCAACAGCTGGAGGAGGCTTAACCGAACTCCAGATCGCTAAAATGGTTTACTTTACCAAAGCTACGTGGATGTTCATATTAATTTGGATGATGGTTTTGGGCATATCGTTCAGGTCTGCCATGGCATATTCATTCTTCATCTATAGTATTGAGCTGATCGTTCTCTTCCCGGTCTATATATATGCAATCCTTAATGTATTACTATCCGTAGGATGTGTAATCGAAGACGTTATCGATCGATACAAAGCGCGTGGAAAAGAAGAAACTCACTAACAATTTCCTTTGTAAAATACCAAAATCGTAAGATATAACACATAGGATAAAATAGTTAAATTCTGAGATAGCTCTTGAGTTTTTAAATTTCATTAAATTGATTTTCCTTTCTTCTAGATGAAATTACATAAAGAATAGGAAGTTTTTAGAAATTTAGATTCAAATATTAATTAGAATTGAATTATTCATACTTAAAATTATTTTGAGATTATTTGCTCCTCACAAAAATCTTCTTGATTAGATTTGATCTTATTCCTTTCAAACTTTAGATCTGGATTTAATTCTTTTGCTATCATATCATAATATGGGACAGCGGTGTTATCGCAAAAAACTGCAGGATTAATTCCTACTACATCAGCACATTCAAATATTGGACATTTATCTAATCTAGCAATCACTTTACTCGAGTCCTTCTCGGGAATCATGAGATTAATCCCTAAGCTAAAAGGAACATTTTTAATAACTTCAAATGCTTCAGTTGCATTTGGATTCTCCTTTTCTAGTATTTTTTTTAATTTTTTTCCCTGATATCTCCCGATTTCTCCAAATGTTCTTGATAAAACTTTCAATGCCTTATCCATTCCAATTTCTTCACCTACTTTTGAAACATATGCTGCCAGAGCTATATAAACTGATCGAACAGAATTAAATAATTGCTTTTCTTTTTCATTAGCCATTAAAATTATTTATCACCTTAAGATGTTTTATTTTGTGAATTTGTGATCTGTAAAATAGTAATTTTAATATATATAACTTATGATAAGTTTTATACAGTTATGACATCAAAATCTAGAAAAAAGAGAATGAAAAAAAAAGGGAAGTCACTTTTTAGGAAATATTCTTCCTGTTGGATCAATAACTTCGTGTAAGATTCTTAGATCTTCTGCAGTAGGTGGTGTATTTGTCTCAATTGAAGAAGCAACTTCAATTTCGAATCCCGTAGCCTTTTTTACGTCTTCTTCGGTAATTCCAGGGTGTAATGCTTTTAATCTCATGATTTTTGTTTCTGGATGGAAATCAAAGAGGCATAAATCAGTAACAACTCGAGATGGTCCTGTTCCTGGTGAAAGCCCCCATCCTTCTCTTGAACCAGGACCATCTAAGTATCCCGGTGTTGTGATAAAATCCACATTTTCTACGAATCTCCTTGGTCCATGGCGGTCCATAATAATCATTGTTTCCCAAGCTAACGACCCAAAATCATTAGCACCACCCGATCCTGGAAATCGTACTTTAGGTTGCTCATAATTATCTCCTATCATTGTTGAGTTCAAGTTCCCATATTTATCAATTTGAGCACCTCCCAAAAACGCATAATCAATGTATCCCCTTCTCATCATGTCCATTATATCAATTAAAGTAGTACACATCAATGCTTTGTGTATCGTTCTAGAATCACCAACTGAAATTGGCAAGGTTGGTAATTGAGGCGCTACTCCTCCTGCTTCAAATACAATTAAGAGGTTTGGAGCATGGGTTTTCTGAGCCAACATGGCTGCCGCTAAAGGCAAGCCCGTTCCCACTGCCACGGCTTTATTATCCTCCATCTGCCTCGCAGCAACTACGGTCATCAGTTCCCTTAATGTATATTCGCGGCCACTCATGATTGCTTACCTCCCATTGGCGGTCTTAAAAACTCATCGTCTCTAAGCTTATAGAGTCTTGAAGCTCCGAGTTTAGTCACATAGGCGTTGAAATCGTCAAGAGAATAAATCCATTCATCCATCCATTTTTGTATGGCTCCGGGATCTTTATCTCTGCCTTTTGCTAAATAATTTTCGGTGAATTCGTGATCAAAATAATATTTATAAGGCATGTTTCCTGGATGCGAGCCCCATGGTTGCTCGATAACTGCATCAACCATGAAGAATGGCACGATAGTTTTTCCAGGATCTGCTCTAAGGATTTCCGTGTCTACTATCTCTTCACAGGTAACAATAATTCTTTTTGATGCTCTAGCTTGAATGTCGTCTTTTACGATATGACCATCGATTTGACAGTTTCCGTAAATATCCGCTCTGTGAGCGTGCATGATTAAAACATCCGGATTCAAAGCTGGTAACAATAATACTTTTTCACCAGTAAAAGGGCATTCAAAGACTTTTCCAGGAGATTTTCTCATGGTGTCCGTACCTAACATCACCTTAACGGGAATAAAGGGAACCCCTTGGGCACCAGCACGTAATCTATAAGACATGGCCCCATTTGTATAATCTGTTTTTTTTACTTGGCCGCTTTCAAATAATCTCCTTTGTACTCCAGAGAGACCTCTAAGTTCGAAACCAACGACATAGGCAATATCAACGTTTGAAACACATCCTCCTGCCATAAGAACATCTATATCCTGAACAGCCGTATGTCCTGCTACCGATAAGTTCTTTTTTTTTTGACGGACGATCTCATAAATGGTAGCCATCGGAATTCTTATGTGACCAAAACCACCAATGGCTAAATAATCGCCATCATTTATGAATTTCTTAACCGCTTCCTGAAGTGGCATGCGCTTATCAATCAAAGCGCGAGTTTTTCCCCTAGCGTATTCTCTCATCGTGATAGGGGTATTTTTACAAAATATTTCTCCTGTACCTTCTTCTAATATTTTCATTTCCATTTAAAATCCTCTAGGTTATTTAGTAAATGGTTTTTATGAATCAAAATCGTGGATAAATTTAATAATTTAGTTTTTTTTACAAATGCGTCTATTTTTGTTCAATATCTTTCAAATTCTTATTAATAGAAAGCGTTTTTC
>JAEORV010000091.1 GCA_016840695.1 Promethearchaeota archaeon | reverse complement strand
ATACTGACATTTTCAATATAGTTTCCTGCTTTCCATTCTCCATCACTAGGATCTTGATGTAAAACACCAAACTGGAGGAATCCCTCTTCAGGAGTCAAAATAAAAAATATTACAAAAGCTCCAACTACGATTATGCCAAAGAATAAGCAAACTGTAACCAATTTTTCAAATTGCTTGTTACTTACTTCTAGATTAGATTTTTTCTTGTTCTTTATACCTTCACTCATTATCCTTAAACCAATTGATAGTTTTTTTCAAACCTTCTTTCAAGGATGTAGTCGGTTCCCAGTTAAGGATCTCTTTTGCCTTTGTTAAGATAGGACATCGCCGCACGGGATCATCAATAGGTAATGGCTTAAATACAATTTTTGAATTGGAATTTGTTAATTCAATGATGATTTTCGCCAATTCTAGAATTGTAAATTCTTTATCGTTTCCCATATTAATAACTTCTCCAATTGCGTTGTCCTTGTATACACACTTTAAAAATCCCTCGATCTCATCAACAACATAAGTAAACGAGCGCGTTTGCGATCCATTTCCAAAAACTGTAATATCCATGTCGTTCAGTGCTTGATGGACGAAGTTTGGAATAACCCTGCCAAATTCAGGACCGTGTCGAATCCTTGGTCCAGAAGTATTGAATATTCTTACAATTTTAGTCCTTATATTGTGTTGAAGTTCGTACGCTTTAATAAACGCCTCTCCCGCTCGCTTTGACTCGTCATAACAACTTCGGGGACCCACAGGGTTTACATGTCCGAAATAGCTTTCGGAAGTAGGAACCGCTTCTGCGGGAGGATTTCCATAGACTTCCGATGTGCTCGTATAGAAAAAAAGAGCATTGTGTGCTTTGGTTATGCCTAAGGCGATCATCGTTCCGAGAGTGTTGCTTTTTAAAATGGGAATTGGGAATTGCTGAAATTCAAAGGGAGATGCTCTACTTGCCATGTGCATGACAATATCTATCTTTTTAATATCTCCTACGCAGATTCCTGTTGGATGATGAGTTATACCAAAAAATATTGGATTCGAGATGTCATGGTTAATGAATCTAAAATTTTCTTGTTCCATTAGATGGGATATATTCTCAAATTGACCAGAAGATAAATTATCCAAACAGATGCAATAAGCTCCTTGCTTAACTAAAACGTCACATACCCATGAACCAAGGAAACCCGCTCCTCCCGTTATCAAAAAAGTCTTTCCCTTAAAAGAAATGTTTTCTTTCTCGAGCCGTTTTATAATTTCTTGAATATCTATATTAATATCATAGTTCATAATGATTCCCTATTAACAATTATCATTCTATATTTGAATCTATATTGTAAGAAAAATATTCTTTTCGATTTATCTTTTATTAAAATTCCTCTGTCTGATGATAAAATAACCTTTTCAATTAAAAAAAAAGAATTAGCTATTACAATAGGAACGATATTAACCAGGATTAATTACTAACAGAAACAAGGATTATTGTGTCTTACTCCCGCAATATTGACAAAACTTCAACTCTTTTGGGTAGAGCTTATCGCAACTTGGGCACTTCTTTAATGAACTTTTTAGAATTTCGCGCCCTAGCATTTCAAAAGCTTTTTCAACATTTTCTCCCGTTTTGGAAGAGGTACCAAGTATTTCCCCTTGAAACTTGTATTTTTCGAATATTTCCTGTGCGTCTTCCTTCTTAATCTCTCGATGCTCTTCTAAATCTATTTTTGCTTCAAGAAGTAACTTTGTGTGAGGACCGTTTGGTACCGATGATATGACTTTAATCCAATCGTAAAGATCTGTTAAAGAATCTTTGTTTGTGATATCAAACAGCATTAATGCCCCAGATGCTCCAGACACGTATGAGGGTAATAGGAGACGAAATTTTTTTTCACCAGCGAAGTCCCAAATATTTAAAAGAATCTCTGTGCCATCAACAGTAATTTTTTTTGTTTCAAAATCGACGCCAATTGTCGAGAGCGTCGATTTATCGAATTTTCCAGTTGCGTATCGCCTAATAAGCGATGATTTTCCCACATTTTTCGCACCAGCTACTACTACTTTAAATTTTATCAATTTTTATCTCCTACCAATAATTTCATATTTCAATTTGTATTATTCAATTATATTATTAATATAGCTATTAATGTTAAAAATGTTTTTTGTCTCATACGATTTTAACAAAAAAGAGAAGATAAGAAATATAAAAAAGGTTTTTGACTTTGATCAATGTATTTAGCCCGAATACTCGATTTTTCCTTCTAGACGAATGTCTCTCGATGAACTTCCAATAAGAATGCTAAAAATTCCTTTTTCAGCTTTCCAACAATTTTCTTTTTGGTCGTAAAAGGATAAGTCCTCTTCTCCTAATTTAAACGATATTGCTTGTTTTTTACCAGGTTCGATGAAAACTTTCTTAAAACCTTTAAGTTCCTTGAGTGGTCTTTCAACACTGCATTCGACATCTTGCACATATAGTTGTACTACTTCTGCTCCTGCACGATTACCAGAATTTGTAATATCAACTGAAATAGAAAAATTTTCGCCTCTGGACACCTTATCTTTATCAATTTTGAGATTCTCGTAAATAAAACTCGTATAAGATAGACCGTATCCAAAAGGATATAGCGGTTCAATGTTTTTTTTATCAAAATGGCGATATCCTACGAATATATCTTCCTCATATTTCACATCCAAATCTTTGATTATTTGACCAGGTGAATCATCAAGCGTTTTTGGGAAGGTTATCGGAAGTTTCCCACTAGGATTCACATCTCCAAAAAGAATTGATGCTAGCGCTCGGCCTCCTTCCATTCCAGGGTACCACGCTTCAATTAAAGCAGGTACTTTATCAACCCAATCCATGGCAATTGGACTTCCATTGATTAAAATTACTATTGTATTGGGATTTTCTTGAACACTTTTTAATACATTGTTGATTTGAATACTGGTGAGATTAAATCTTCTCCTATCCATCCCTTCAGAATCTTTACTTGGTTTATGATTAAGTCCTGTAACATAAATCACTATATCTGCTTCTGACGGTGAATTGACTAATTCTACTTTTCCCTTACACTTTTCTTTTATTCCTTCTAATGGCGTGATATCATATGGCGGGCGTACTCTAGAACTTCCTCCCCCATCAGACATTTTTTCATCGGCGTTAGGCCCAATTACCGCAACTTTTTTCAAAGAATTGATATTAAGTGGGAGGAAATTGCTATGGTTTTTTAGTAAGACGATACCTTCCTCCGCAATTTGACGAGCTATTGTCTGATGTTCGGGAGTATTCCTGCTACCTGGAGGGAGCGTTTTAGGCTCGTCAAAAATTCCGGTAAGGAACATGACGCGTAAGATTCTTTTGACATTATCATTTAATGTCTCTTCAGTAAATTTTCCCTCATCAAAAGCTTTTTTCACCGCTTTCGGCTTGTATTTGAGAGGTGATGGCATCTCAAGAGATAATCCCGCATTCATACATCCTTCCAAAGAACAGTGAGCTGTCGCTCCCCAGTCAGAAACCACATAACCCCTGAATCCCCATTCATCCATTAACCTTTCTTTTAAAAGATTCATACTCTCAGAACCATAAATTCCATTTACTTTATTATAACAGCTCATAAATGACCACGCATCTGCTTCTTTAACAGTTGCCTTAAAAGCTGGAAGATAGATCTCTTGGAGCGCTCTTTCGCTCACGATTGAGTTGCACGTAAATCTATTTGTTTCTTGGTTATTACAAATAAAATGCTTCACGCAAGCCGAGATTCTCTGGCTTTGTATCCCTTTTACATAAGCAACCGCTATTATTTTATTAAGATATGGGTCTTCAGTTTGATATTCAAAATTTCTTCCACAAAGAGGTGCTCTTTGTATGTTGACTCCTGGACCAAGCAGCATGTGATATCCTATATCCCTAACCTCTTGTCCTACTGCAATGCCAAATTTTTTTGAAAGTTCAGGATTCCAGGTTGCAGCCCTGCAAATTCCTACTGGAAAGTACGTACATTCTTGTTCCATCGAAGAATGTGGTCCTATTCCATGTGGACCATCTGTCATTTTTAGATGAGGTATCCCAAGTCTTTTTATTGGCTTAGTATAGAATATCTTTCTTCCTGCTATTAGCATTATTTTTTCTCTTAACTCTAACCGACTTAAAAGATCTTCCACCCTCTGTTCAAGCTCCAAGTCTCCATTCATAAATGGTAACTTTGCTAATTCCTCTTCAGAATATTCTTCAGGCATGTATTCAAATCATCCTATTCTAACTATTTCAATAATGAATCATAACGTATTAGATAAAAAAAATATGTTACTCTTTTTTTTTTTTAAAGAATTAGGAATTATTTTTATACTTATATCTACTGATTTTATAAATCTCTTGGGCAATTTTCTTGCCGATATTATTAATTTTCGTCATATCTGGGATGTCTGAGTTAAAGAGATTCTGCAATGTTTTAAACTCGCTCAATAAATTTTGCGCTCTTAGAGAATTAACTCCAGGAATTCCTGCAACAATATATTCTAACAATCGGGAGGTTTCGATTGGCGCTTTTTCGAACCTTAAATTGATCTTATTCTTAGTTTTTGTTTGCTCCTTTTTTGTCAACTGAAATAAGAACATGGCCGTATCTCTTGGATCTTTAGTCTTGAACACATTGACACCCAAGTTTAGAATTATTGAAGTTATGGCCCCGTATAAAGCGTTATGGCTAATATTAGTGTTTTGGAAAGGGTCTCCTTCTAAAACTAAGATGCTTCTCTCGAAATTAGTAGTTAATTCTAATAATTCGTTAAATAATCTTCCATCTTTAATGGAATCATTAAAATCTTGAGCAGATTTTCTTTCAATTCCAACTCTTTCGGAAATTACATAATCTGCGACTATTAATTGCTCCAACCTAAGAGTAACACCCATTAATGATAATATCCTGACAACTGGAGAAGCAGTTTCACGAGTATCGCACAAGATCTCAAAATCTCCTGCGCCTTCAATTTTTTGAATAGCCTCATATTCTTCCGATTTATTCTCTTTTGTATTTTCCGAATCGTTTTTCGCTTGCGATACAAAATTTAACAGATTTGATTGACCTAATTTGGATTTACTTTCATCACCCTTTATTTTGTTAAGACTTTGCTTCATTGCTTTTTCCTTCGCTTTTTCTGCCCAATAATATCCCTCGTCGCGTGTATTTTCTGCCATTAATATAAATACTTTTCCCTCTTTTTTTCTTCCAGTTCTACCACGGCGTTGAATGGAGCGTATTGCGCTAGGAACGACGTCGTAGAAGACTACTAAATCGCATTCTGCAATATCCAACCCTTCTTCAGCTACACTTGTTCCGATCAAAGTATTGTATATTCCATCTTTAAATTCTTCGAGGAGTCTAACTTGCTCTTTTTGAGTCAAACCCTTGTCAGAACCTTTCTTTGCCTGCCCCACGAATTTATGAGCCCTAATAACATTGTCATCTTTAAATACTCTAACAATATTATTAACCGAATCTCTAAAATGGCAAAAAACCAGTATTCTGGATTTTTCATTTTCACTAATTTGAGATTGTAATATTTCCTTCAGTTTCTCGATCTTTGGGTGTATGACGCCTTTTAACTGGAGGGAAAAAGTCAACTCACGCACTCGCTTGAAATCCTTATCGGCAAGTAATTCTTTTAATGACTTGTTAGCAGTATTTTTTTTTATTTTTTCTTCATTTTTTTCCATATAATCCTTTAATGCGTTGATTCCTTGCGTTTCTATGAGTTCAGTCATATGAGATAATCGAATTGCGTTGGCAGCTAGCTTTTTTGCGTAAAACATTTCAAATTTCTCGTTGCTATCTCTTGCCATGGAAATTCTTCGATTGATTACATTGTTTACTTGTAATATATCCTTGCGATTAATTTTGCTAATGTCGTGAGAATTGATTAGGTCGCATTGCTTGAGGTATTTATAACAAGTTTTTAATTTTTCATCTAACACTTTTTTAATCTCTAAAAATTCCTTTGGAAGCTTTATCTTGATCCATTCGTTATCTACGGCATGTATGTATGGTTTTACATCTGCGTCTTTCTCAGTTCTGATTTCTAAATGTTCGATAAACAAATTTTGTTTTATCTCGTTAATTTTTTCTACAGTTGAACCTGGACTAGCCGTGAGACCCAAGATCTGCGGTGAAGAGGCGGTCTCTACGTATTTCTTAGCAATAAAGCAATATGCGTAGTCCCCTACTGCTCGATGACATTCGTCAAAAATTAGTAGCGATATATCGTTTATTGAATATTGATCAGTTATAATGTCGTTCTGGAACGTTTGAGGGGTCATGAATGCGATTTTTAAATCTGACCACATATCCTTTCTCGTTTCTGGTGAGATGGTGCCCGTAATAGGTTTGAGAGAATCCGAAGGAATTGATGTGAGTTCATGGAACGATTTATAATGCTGCTCGACCAAGGGTTTGGTAGGAGCTAAAAATACGACTTTAGAATCTGGTTTTTCAGTCAATTTTTGTACAGCAAGCATCAAAGCAATGATGGTTTTTCCCAATCCAGTTGGAATTACGACTAATGAGTTTTTATTTAAACAATTAATGAAAATATTCTCTTGATAAGCTCGCCGAATTATTAGATCCCGTTTAACTAATGGATGAGTGATAAATTCGTTGTTAGTCGATACTTAAATCACCAGAAGA
>JAEORV010000090.1 GCA_016840695.1 Promethearchaeota archaeon | reverse complement strand
TTTTGACAAAATCTTAGATGTAAATCTCAAAGGACAATGGCTAGTTGCCAAGTTTACTTGTAAGAAAATGAAACAACAGAAATTTGAACCATTAGCAGGGAAAGTAATTCACACGGCTTCAATTGCAGGAATGGTAGTAGATGAAAAGCTTTCTGCTTATTCAATTAGTAAAGTAGGAGTTATCGCAATGATGCAAATGCTTGCGAGAAGTCTAGCGCCTAAGATAACTGTGAATGCAATCTCTCCAGGATATCATGTTACAGGGATTTATAATAATTCTGAAGAGGCAATGAAAGTAACCATGGACGATGGCCACGTAAAAACACCATTAAATAGGTTAGGGACAGTTGAAGATATCGCAAATCTGTCGGTATTTTTAGCATCTCCGGCTTCAGATTTCATTACAGGACATAACTTCCCATGTGATGGAGGGATTGCAGAACTAGGTGTTGCAGCGTGGTATTTCAAATCAGATGTATGAAAAATGAGGTGAAAATAAAATGTTAGATATGATAATTGCAATTTTTGAAATTGTTTGGATAGTTTTATTTTTGGGATTTTGGATAAGTTTCTTTATCATAGATAATAAATCCAAAATGTCTGAAGTAGAATACAAGCATGAATTATCCTTCCCATTTCCAGACTTGGGATGGATTACACCTTGTCTTTTGGTTGCAGCAATTGGCTTGTTAATGAGTCAAAGATTCGGTTATTTCTTTTCTGCTCTAGCCGGGAGTGGAATGATGTTTTTAGGCATCATAGATTTAGCTTTTAACCTCCAAAACAATAAATTCAACAGAGAAAAATATGGTCTTGATGCAATCGTGAGTATTGGGGTAGTCGTATTAACTCTAGTATTTGGTCCAATTTTCATAATCTATGGGGCTACGGGACTAGGAGTTTTTTAGATAAATATAATAAATAATCATTAAACCGTGTTGAGTGATGAAAGAAAAAAAAAGAAGTAAGTTAATTGAAAAACAGCCCTTTAAAGGAAAATCCGTTGTTGTATGTGGCGCATCAGAAGGTATTGGAAAAGGGATCGCAAAATTATTTGTTGAATTAGGAGCGAGCGTCGGTATTATTGCGAGACGAGTAGATGTATTAGAAGAAGCAAAAAAAGATATTGAAACCGTGAAATCTGAGGATTCTCAATTTGTAGAGGCGATAGCCTGTGATGCCACGGACATGGATAAATTAAAACCGCTTCTTGATGGTTTTGTGAATGACCATGGAGTACCTGATTACTTAATCAATGTCGTAGGATTTGCCATGCCCGACTACATTGAAAACCATACACTTGCCGATTTCAAAAACCACATGGATGTAAATTATTACGGACAATTAGTACCCACTCTAATCTTATTGCCGCATTTTATGAAAGAGAAATCTGGTCATGTTGTTTTTGTATCATCAGTTGCAGGATATATTGGACTCATCGGATACACCGCTTATACTCCAACTAAAGCAGCCTTAATCGGATTGGCTGAGGCTTTAAAAAATGAATTATCACCGTATAAAATTAAAATATCGCTTATATTCCCACCTGATGTAGATACACCCCAGTTTGAAAGAGAAAATAAAGTCAAACCAAAAGAATGTGCAATAATGTCAGAACGGGCGGGATTATTACAACCAGAGGATATTGCAGAAGCATTAATAGAGGGAATCATGAAGAAAAAAGTCTACATTACTCCAGGGGAAGCAGGATTTTACTGGTGGGCAAAAAGGCATTTAACGGGATTAGTTCTAAATATCGTTGAAAAGGACTTGAAAAAAGCGAGAAAAAAGATGGGTAAAGATTATAAATACTAAGTTTATTTTTATTTTTTATTTTTCACTTCTGTAAAAATTTTATAAAGTAAGAAGAAGATATTGTATTATTACCATTAAAAAAATGTGTTGATAATGAATAGTGATGAATTACCTAAAGAATGGAGTTCTGAAGAATCGATTAATATTTATAAAAAGATGTTAATGATTCGTGAATTTGAAACCAGAATTACTAAAGACGCTGGTAAAATCAAGTCTCCTTTAGTTCACCCTTATACGGGTGAAGAAGCTATCGCTGTTGGAGCATGTGCTGCTATAAATGAGGAAGATTACATTACATCCACGCATAGGGGCCATGGCCATTTTATTGCTAAAGATGGGGATGTAAATTTGTTAATGGCAGAAATTTATGGAAAAGAGGGAGGAATATGCAAGGGTCGTGGTGGTTCGATGCATGTTGCTGATTTTTCTAAGAACATGCTTGGAGCAAATGGAATTGTAGGGGCAGGTCCACCTTTAGCCCTTGGAGTAGCCTTAGCATCAAAAATGAGAAACGAAGGGAAAGTGGTTCTCACTTTCTTTGGTGATGGCGCTTCAAACCAAGGCATGTTGCACGAATCAATGAACCTTGCTGCAACTTGGAAGCTTCCTGTGATCTTTATTTTAGAAAACAATAAGTATGGATGGAGTACACCTGCTCAAACTGCAACAGCTGTAGAGGATCTTTCGCTTCGAGCACAAGGTTATGGAATAAAGGGTGTTATTGTTGATGGAAATGACGTGATCGAAGTGTACAAATCCACGAAGGAAGCTGTTGATCTCGCAAGGAAGGGAGGGGGTTCAACTCTTATTGAATGCAAAACATTCAGGTGGCAGGGACAAACTACTACGGACGCTGATAAATACCGCTCAAATGAAGAAAAAGAGGAATGGAAGAAGAGATGCCCGATTGAAATATACAAAAAAAGGCTCATCAGAGGGGAAATCATTGATCAAACAATGATTAAAGAAATTGAAGAAAAAACTTTAGAGCAGGTAGAGTTAAGCGTTAAATTTTCAAAAAAAAGCAAAAAACCCGATACTGGGACCGTTCTTGATGATATATATAAAAATCCAATAGATATCGGAGGGAATTAAAATGACCACAGAAACTATCAAAATGAAAGGTTCAGATGCTATAAAACTAGCAATTGAAGAAGAAATGGAACGTGACGAATCTGTATTCATAATGGGAGAAGATATTGGGCAATATGGAGGAGCTTTCTCTGTAACAGCAGGATTATTAGAGAGATTCGGCCCTGAGAGAGTTCGCGACACGCCAATAAGTGAAAACGCCATTTTGGGTTGTGCCGTCGGAGCAGCAATGGCAGGCATGCGACCAATTGCAGAAGTCATGTTTGCAGATTTTTTGTGTGTCTGCATGGAAATGATCGTTAATCAAGCAGCAAAAGCAAGATATATGTATGGTGGTCAAGTCAACGTGCCAGTTACAATTAGAGTCCCATTTGGAACGGGCATAATGGGCGCAGCACAACATTCGCAGTCTTTCGAATCGTGGTTCATGCATGTTCCAGGATTAAAAATTGTGCTACCATCAGATGCGAGTGATTTTAAAGGTTTAATGAAAACAGCAATTCGGGATAACGATCCAGTGATGTTTTTTGAACATAAAAGGACCTATTACTATACCAATGAAGTACCATTAGATAAAGAATTCATGATACCATTTGGTCAAGCAAGGAAATTTACGGAAGGCGATGATGTAACAATTGTAGCTACAGGCGCGATGGTTCAAGAAAGTATAATTGCTGCTAACAAATTAAAAGAAGAAAATATTCAATGTGAAGTCATTGATCCTAGGACTCTGGTTCCATTAGATAAAAAAACAATCCTGGGTTCAATTGAAAAAACGGGAAAATTGGTAATCGTTGATGAAGGTTGTAAAACATGTTCAGTAAGTGCTGAGATCGCTGCGCTTGTAGCTGAAGAGGGCTTTCAATATCTAAAGAGAAATATCGTGCGGATTAATACTCCAGACGTTCCAATACCATATGCCCCAAACCTGGAAAGAGAAATTATTCCAAGCGCAAAATTAATTCAGAATCAAGTAAAAAATCTCATATAAGTGATTTTATAAAGAGGTGGAAAAAATGGTTGATCCAAAATATTTAAGCAAGGAAGAAATCAATAGGTTGATAAAAAATCCATTAAATGAAGAAGAAATAATAATATGTCGCAAGAATCATCTTCTAACTAATGCTCGGGAGCATATTATAGTTGGAAGTCCCGAACCAGGTTCAATATATTTTAAAACTCAAGATGGTCGGGAGATTTTAGATTGTACTTCTCAAGCATGGGTTTTAAATTTGGGCCATAATAATCCCGATATTAGTTATGCCGTGAGTCTTCAATGCGAACAAGTTACTCATTCTTGGTCGTACATGCTTACTCCAATCAGAATAAGATTGTGTAATAAACTCGCTGAAATCCTTCCTGGCCAACTAAAAGGAGGAAGAATAAGCGTAAATAATTCCGGAGGAGGATGGGCCCTTGAATGTGCAATGCGATTAGCTATGATTAATAATAAAAAAGGAGAACAATTCATAGTTTTTCGGCGAGGATATCATGGTTCAAATCTCATAATGATGGGGGCATCTCAGCGTCTTCCAATGAGATTCCCCGGGCGGGGGAGGGAATTATGGGTAAGAACTTTCTATCCATATTGTTATCACTGCCCTTGGCATTATAAAGGAGGTCTTGGAGGAGAAAGAGATAAATCGTGTAATCTGGAATGTTTACAGATGGTAAGAGAAAAGATAGAAATGTTTCCAACTGGAACACCAATTGGTTGCATTATAGAACCAATACAAGGACCTGGAGGGATGATACCAGCACCAGTTGAATTTTTATCAGGTTTAAAAGAAATCTGTCAAAATAACAAAATTTTACTCATTTACGACGAAGCACAAACAGGATTCGGACGTACTGGAAAAATGTTTGCCACGGAATGGTATAATTCCAAGTATAATGTAGACATTTCTCCCGATATCATGACTCTAACTAAAGGTGCAGGAGCAGGGGTTCCTATTGGAATCACGGTAGCTAAATCTAAACTTCGACAGTTGACGGAATTCGAAGAACACTCTACGTTCAGTTCTCCTCCATTAGGAATGGCCGCATGTCTCGTAAACATTGAGATTTTACAGAAGAATAAAATACCAGAAAACGCTGAAAAACAAGGAAACAAAATTTCCTCTTTTATAAAAGATCTTTCTGAGGAGATTCCAGAGATAGGAGACGTTAGAGGGCCAGGCTTATTTATTGGAGTAGAATTTGTGCAGGATCCCGAAACACGAGAACCAAATAACGACTTGCTAGAAAAAATGGTACATGTGGGATGGGATAATGGAATCTTTTTCGGCGAACAAATGCAAATAATGTCCACGGCAGGATATTTTATCCAAAACACGCTAAAAATCAAGCCTCCGTTAATCATTAACGACGAAGAAACGGAAAAGATATGCGAGCTCTTTGAAAAATCATTAAAAGATTCTATAAAATCATTAGAGAAATAAGAAGAATAGAAGTGAAACATAATGAAAGCTGCTAAATACATGGGAAAAGAAAAGCTCTCAATAGTTGATATTCCAAAACCTGCTCCAAAAGAAAAAGAAGTGTTAATAAAAGTAAAACATACAGGGATTTGCGGAACAGATCTCGAAGCATATAAAACGGGATTATATCCAGTCCCGGTCGTCATGGGACACGAAATATTGGGAGTCGTTGAAGAAATAGGGGAAAATGTCAAAAAATGCAAAATTGGAGATAGAGTTACATACAACGGTTCTATTTCATGTGGCCAATGTCCTTCATGTCTAAGAGGAGATTATAATATCTGTTATGACGAATTTCGAGAGCTTGGAATTTATAAAGACGGAGGTTTTGCAGAATATGTAGCAATACCAACAGAATGTCTTGTAGCGGTACCAGATTCAATTCCGGACAAGCACGGTACCATTTTTGAACAACTTGCAACTGGTTTACAATCCATAAGAGTGGCAGGTGTGAATATGGGAGATACAGCTGTCATTATTGGTTTAGGAACTATAGGTCAGTTTATATTACAAGGTTTAAAACTTGCAGGAGTAAAAAAGCTTATAGTCATTGATAAAAATCCTAATCGACTTGAAATAGCCAAGAAATTTAATCCAGATGTCGCTTTAAAAAAGATTGCTATTGGAAAAATTAAAGGAGCGACAAATCGTCGCGGTGCTGATTATGTTTTTGAATGCACTGGCAGGCCAGCTGTGATAAACGCATCATCTAGTCTAATACGTAAGGGAGGTTCTCTTATTCAGGTTGGAATTTCAGATACTCCGTTTAATTTCAATTTTCTCCCATTTATCATGAGTCAAAATCGGATACAAGGAATTTATGCGTGGCACCCCAGAGATTTTGAATTTGCGATAGATTTGATTGCTCGAAAGATGATTGATCCTGACCCAATTGTAACAAATATTATCTCCATAGATGATATCGTGGAGAAAGGATTTAAAGAAGCTATAAAGCCCGATACAAAGGAAATAAAGATCTTAGTTGATCCATACAAATAAAGAAATTGTTAAAAAAACAATTTTTTTTTTCTATTTTCTATGCTATACCGCAATTATTAAAATAAAAACTATGCCGCCATGAAGAATGGCGCAAGCTAATTGATCGCTTTTCATTCTTAAAATGCTTAGAATCACTGCCATTACAAAAACAAAGATATAAAATATTCCAAATCCGATAAACGGTAAATAAAATAAATGGGTTAATGTGAATGTAACAGCAGTAAAGAAAATGATCTTTTTTTTATCAGCAAATAAATCTCTATACTTGTTTTGAACTACCCCGCGGAACATTATTTCTTCGTAAAAACCACCCAATATTGCAAAAG
>JAEORV010000089.1 GCA_016840695.1 Promethearchaeota archaeon | reverse complement strand
TCATTTTTAACTAAATTTTATAATTTTCTTTTTTCTATTTATATTCGAATACTCCTTGAATTTATAAACAAAAAACCTATTCAATTCGATATGTTTATTAATAAAACAAATCAAGTCAAGGAAAAAACGCTTTAAAAAATTGATAAATTCTAAATATTCTGCATAATAATGGTATATAGATATAATTAGAATTTGACTAAATGTTCCACATTATACAATGAAATTAAAAGAAATCTTTGCCAAGATTATTAAAAATTTAGACGAGATAGACACTGATAGAGAGGAAATCTTAAAAATTTCCCGTCAAATGATTCGAAATTGCAGTGTTGCTATAAAATCAATTCATAGAAAGGAATTTAACATTTTCCAAGAAAACATCGATGAGATAAAACTTAGTCACGCAAAACTCCTAAAACTCGTTGAGAATAACCCAAATATTTTTAGTAAATATTTAAAAACTCCAGAACAAGAATATATTGAAGCAATTTGCTTACATGCAATAATTAATAAACTAGAGCTCCCAGATCCTGCAACTTATAATGTTTCTGATATAAATTATCTGTTAGGCTTAGCTGATGTGATTGGAGAATTGCGGCGATACATTTTAGACAAGATATGTGCTGGAGAAACTGATGAACTTGATAAAATTTTAGACGATATGGAAGATATTTACTCATATTTATTTTCTATAGACTACCCGAAGGGAATAACTCAAGAATTAAGACATAAAACGGATGTCGCACGAGGAATTATTGAAAAAACTAGAGGAGATATCTCATTGACAATCCAAATGAACCAATTAAAAAAACAATTAAATAAAGATAGTTAATTATTTCAGATTTATTCAAACAAACAAATTATAAAATATTATTATGCCCTTTAATGTCGAGGAAATTAAGCAGGAAGCGAAGGCTAATTACGAGAAGGCTTGGCTTAACACTAAAAATCTCCTTCAATTAGAAGGAGATGTATTTAAGCTTGAAAAAAAAGGAAAGGCTCATCCCACTCAGGAATTCATAGCCGAAGCGAGAAAAAAAATGCTCGCTTTGGGTTTTGAAGAATTAGTTTTACCGATGTTTGTAGAGGAAGAAGAAGTATATAAACAATATGGTCCTGAGGCGGCACTAATTCTTGATCGTTTATTTTATGTAGCAGGACTTCCACGCCCAGACATAGGAATATCTAACGAAAAAATTACCTCAATTAATAAAATTATTCAGAATTTCGATAAAATCGAAGAATTGAAGAAAATTTTTAGAGACTATAAAAAAGGAGACATTGAGGCTGACGATTTAATTGAAGTATTCATTGAGAGATTAAACGTCGAGGAAAGTCAAGCTTCAGAAATAATCGATAAAATCTTTCCTGAATTGAAAAATTTAAAGCCTATTCCAACAAAAACTACTTTAAGAAGCCACACAACGGCATTGTGGTTTATTATACTAGGAGAACTATTCAAAAAGAAAAAACTCCCTCTCCAGTATTTCACTATATGTAAAAAATTTAGACGAGAGCAAAAAATTGACGCTACTCATTTATACGATTCGAATACATTATCATTAGTCATAATGGCCGAACAGATATCACTTGAGGATTGCCGAAAAATTGCGTCTCAAATATGCAAGCAAATAGGATTCGAAAATAACAGGACAGAAATAAAAAAAGCAACTTCCAAATATTACGCTCCCCAAACTGAATTTGAGATCTTTGTCGAACATCCCAAAACCAAAGAATGGATTGAAATAGGAGACGGTGGTTTTTATAGCCCTGTTAGTTTAGCTCAGTATGGTATCCCATACCCCGTATTTAACATTGGTTTCGGGGTAGAAAGAATCTGCATGATAAAAACAGAAACAGTAGACATTAGAAAATTAGTCTATCCCTATTTTTACGAGGATATCTCTTTTTCAGATGAGGAAATAAGCAAATCTATCAAATACAAGCATTTCCCACTAACAGAAAGAGGAATTGAGATAAAAAACTCGATTATCGAAAAAGCTATCTTGAATAAGGACGAAAAATCTCCAATTGAAGTCAAAGTATGGGAAGGTACAATTAAAGATAAGAAAATTGAAGTCTATATTTGGGAAAAAGACAACAATGTTAAATTATTAGGTCCAGCAACTCTTAATAGGATTTGGGTAAAAGACGGGGCAATCATAGGCCAATCTCCTGATAAAGCAATTGAGGGAGCAGTTGATACTGGTAAAACCTATTTAGAAGGAATTGCTTCAGAAATGGCTTATAATATTGAAATCCTGCTCGAGCAAAACAAAAAGGAATACGAACATCGGGTAAAAATGTGTTATAGGGCAGCGGAAGTCAATATAGAATTAGACGATATAGTTTTAGAGTTCATTCATTCAAAGCAAAAAAAGATTGACATTAGAGGTCCGGTGTTTCTAGGACTATCATATAAAGTAATCAACTAATATAAAAATGGAGCTGATATGAAACGAAGAAAAAGGTTTTAATAGCAGGGACATTTGACATCTTGCATCCGGGGCATGTCTTCCTGATAGAAGAAGCTGCCAAACTAGGTGATGTCTACGTTATCGTAGCTACTGACAAGAACAGGAGGTTTTATTCTGGAGAGGCTCCTATAGTGCCCGAACAGCAGAGATTAGAAGTTATTAAGAGCATTAAAAACGTAAAAGATGCAAAATTAGGACGACACGATAATGATACTCTCAAAACTGTTGAAGAAATCGCTCCAGACATAATCCTTCTCGGACCTGATCAAAAATTTAGTGTCGAAAAACTTCAAAACGCTCTAAAACTGAAGGGCATGTTCAATATCGAAGTGAGGAGACTAGAAAAATATTATGATAAATATAAGCTCCATAGCTCGAGTTCTATTAAAAAGAAAATTGTAGAACAAAACAAAAAAAAAGTGTGAGATGAGATATCCTGCCTGAAGATTTAGATATATCACCCGATAACTACGCAAATTGGTTTGCGCTCTATCATTTATGCCTGAGATTGGGAAAGAGAAAGGAGATCAAGATCAATTCAACGGAATTTGGTGATTTATTAAATGTTAGCCAGCAAACGGCATCTCGTAGGATTCAAAACTTGGAAGAAATGAACTGGATAACGAGATCCATCGAAGGAAAGCAACAAAAAATTGAAATTACGGAATTAGGAACGGAAATAATGCTTAATATGTATCGTACTCTCAAGAAAATTTTAGACACGATTCTAATTGCGGGAGAAGTTTCGGAGGGAATAGGTGAAGGGGGATACTATGTGGCAATTAAAGGATATTACGAGCAATTTAAGGAAAAATTAGGTTTTGAACCTTATATAGGAACACTAAATTTGGATTTAGACGTGATTAACAATTCTCTTTTAAGAGAAAAACTTAATGACATGAGATTTATAAAAATTAATGGATTTAAAGATGAGAATAGGAATTACGGCGATGTTAAATGTCACCACTGCTATGTATTTCCATTAAAGGATAAAGAAAATAAAGTAAAAGCCGCGATTTTAAATATTGACCGTACTCATCATGGTAAAAATATAGTCGAGATCCTAGCTCAACCATATTTAAGAGACTATTTTAATTTAAAGGATGGTGATAAGGTCATAATTGAATTAATCCATGATGATAAAAACTGATACCAGATTACTTGGATTTATCCTCACTTTCTTTAATTATGCTATTGAATTTAAGGAATCTAAATAAACTGGTTCCAATCACCAACCACATGAAGATAAAAATAAATTCATTCATGCAACCGTAGAAATGCGCAATAATGGATGTAATGACGAGATAAAACAACCTTTCTGAACGAGCCATCAAACCAACATCAAAATCTCCTTTAAAGAAATTCTCTGCCCTAGCCCTCGAATAACTAATCATTAATGAGCTGAAAAAAGATATCATAATGATTAATTTCATGTCAATTAAAAAAACTGAATCATTCCAGCAATATAATAACAAGCCAATGAAAATGATAAATTCCGATACTCTATCCATTGAAGAATCTAAAAACGCTCCGCCTTTAGTCGACTTATCGGTTAAACGAGCTATGGCTCCATCTACACCGTCAAAAATTCCCGTAGTAAACACAAAAATTGAAAAGAATAACAAGTTCTTAAAAATCCCTAACGAAATCAAGCTTAGAATTGCGAAGAAGAGCATTATAAAGGTTGCAATATTGGGAGTAACGCCAATTTTACTCAATCCCAACGCAATTGCTTTAACTAATGGTCGGAAAATAAGGCGTACTCGAAATTTTGAAGGCATGAGAATTCCTAAAGTTTTTGTTAAATATCTTTTTATTTATCATATAAGAGTTTTTGATTTTAATATAATTTTTTATTTATTAACGCATTTTTAATTATCTAAAGATTTGAAAAAAGTGAAAGATTGATGAAATTACGGTTAGTTTTAAAGACTAAAACGAAGAAAGGCAAGGAAGTTACCATTAAATTCAACATTGCTCCTTCTAAACACATTGGATTTATTAATTTTATCAATTTAGCGTTAAAACAAGACGATCCAATTTCGCTTTCATTCGAAAAAGTCTCAAAATCCGGAGAAAAAGAAGAAAGTAAGCTCTCCGGCGTCTTTAAATTTCAAGGAAAGGAAGAAAACGAAAAATTGCTCAAGGAATTGGAAGAACAAGCTCGAGAGGCAGAACGGTTGAAAAAGAAGCACAAACAAAAGAAGAAACAAAAATAAAATGAACTTCTTTTAACGTGTTAATATCGATTCAAATCAACAAATCCTATTTTTATTAGATTTTTACATAGATTATATACTTGTAATTGCTCTAATTTTAAATTTTCTGCGATTTTATTGATAGATTTTAGGCCATCGATTTCTTGAAACACTTTGTAAGAACTCTCTCCACTTAGGTAATACCTGGGATTAATTTGTTTCACCGTCTTGCTATATGGAATGTAATTGTAATAACTTGGAACGTCGACAATTTTCTCTTCTTCCTGAGTTATTTTAGTTTCCGCATCAATAGTCTCTTCAACGTTCTTGAATAGATCAACTACTTTTTCTTTAAACTCAATCTCGTTTTCCTCTTCTTCCTCGTCAATATATTTCTTTACAATATCTCGCATCTCGTCAAACGCATCCGTTCTCCCGCTCCAATTAACTATCGATTCAATATTATATCGAGTCAAGAAGGTTCGAGATATTTTTCTTAGTGCTCTTTGTACATTAACGCCTTTTGATCTCTCGTCAAAAGTTGCAAGATAAATCAGGTTTGAAATGCTTCTATCCTTCAAAAACGACAGTTTAAGTTCCGTATTCGTGAGCTTTAATTCTTTTATGGGGCCAAAATTATCAAATTCCTCTGAAAAAGAGTTTAATGCAGAAAAAAAACCTGAAACCATGATTAGATCGTTTTGTTCAATAAACATTTTATGAGAATTGGTTCCAGAGGTACAATAATTCCTGGAAAACAATGGAATGCCATCCTTAATGATAATTACGTCCTTTATCATGAATCTCAATAAATACGATCTATTAATTATAAAAGTGGAAAATTGGTATCATATGATTAAAAAATATAATATCTGAATATCATTATAGAAGAATGTAATATATAGGTAATATTGTAACTAAAACAAAAGATCTATAATTATCTTAGTCAGCATTAATTTAAAATGAGAACTTGCGTTGATTTTGTTGATGCTTTCATTTATTGTATCTCCATACCCTTCCCAGATTTCCTTGTACACTTCAGCTTTATTAGCTTGTTCATCCCATAAAGAATTGAATACAGGAAGCGTGGTTCGTTTTTTAAACACCTCTCTCAAATCCTCAATTGAATGAACGGGATCTTTTAAAACGGTACAAGCCGCACCTACCATTGATTTAAAATGAGCATCCGAAGAACCTAGAGGCGCGATGTCTCGTGCAATAGGATAATCGAAATATTTACCATAATCGTTCTGTTGACTTATAATCGTGGCCATCCAGTTTAAGTATCCTAATTTTTCTCCAATTAGCTTCAATTCTCGCGAAAAAGAAAATTGCTCTAAAAATTCATAATAGAATTCGTTTGATAAGAGTCCAATCGTGTAGTTGATGGCTTCCATTCCGTCAGGTCTCGAGTTCCGAGAAGATTTCCTTGATTTTAATAGTTGATAGGATTGATTAAAATAAAAAGGATGTGGAACAATGACTAAACCGTTATTATCGTGTACAAGTTCAATGAATTCCACAGCAGTTCTGTGAGTTAATCGACGAAGTCCTCCATTATTTTCGATGAAACCTTTGGGAACCCCCAAAGCAATGAGTTCAATATCCGCTTCTTTGCTATTCTCTTCAATTTTAACAAAGAATTCGCAACTTCCAGGAAATGTAATAAACTCCTCAGGTAATCTGCCTTTCCTCTTTAGTTCTAAAGCAATTTCATGACCTTTAAAGCTTTGCGATATCGCTTTTTCGTTGGGAATTCTGATATCCTTCTCTTTATATTTATGCCATGGATGATCAGTGAAAGCAATTCCAGTTAGATGCTTTTTTTGAGAGATGTCAATTAGAATTTCTTCATGCGTGCCTTGCCCATCTGAAAAGTTCGTATGAGAATGAAAGTCGTACAAGTAGATATCATCAGAACTCTCTGGTAACGATGGCATGTAAGGAAAGGTTGATTTAGGATTCCTTTTTCTGTTCTTTTTATACGTGACAACCTGCGAAAGACCGTATTTTTTCAAGAACTTGTCAAATAGCAGGTTAAAA
>JAEORV010000088.1 GCA_016840695.1 Promethearchaeota archaeon | reverse complement strand
ATCGGTTATTTTAGTATTAATTACTTGACTTGCATCTTTCAGTCCAAGAATTTGAGCTCCTTTGGTGTTGGCTTTAATAATGACTGCTCCCTTTATTAAAGAAGTCCAGAAACCTACTTGAGCAGTTTCGTATATTCTTTTATAATTCTGTTCTGATTCTCCCATGCTTCTCTAAACACGATTTCACAAAATCTTAATTGATTATTACGTAAGAATTTTTAATTCAGATTCCTCAAAAGTAATCTCCTTCTGACTGTTTTAACTCCTATATAATTATTTAACGACAAAATTAAATTACTTATTAGGTAAGTAATTAAAATTGTTATATTAAAATATATCTATGATTTTTCATTTTGACTTCTTTTTAAAATTGGTTTACTAATAAATTTAAATTATATATAGAACTTGAGTCAATAAGATATAAACGATTAATAATGAAAATTCTTAAATATCAGAGTAGGATATCATGAGTGAAAAAGATAATTTAACGAATCTTATAAATGTTATAGTAGATGGCGATGAAATTCAAGCGAGTTCAATCGCAAAAAAAGCGCTTGATTCGGGATTAGATTACAAAGCAATTTTAAACGAAGGAATAATTAAAGCGTGCGAAGAAATCGGGCAATTATATGAAAAAGAAGAGTATTTTCTTGCTGATATGCTAATTTCGGCGGACGCCTTAAAAGCTGCTATGAAGGTATTGAAGCCAGCTATGGAACAAGCTTCTGAAAAATCGCCCGGTAAGATTTTAATCGGAACTGTCGAAGGAGACGTGCACGATATTGGAAAAAGCTTAGTCACTTCACTTTTACAAGGTCAAGGATACGATGTCATTGATCTCGGATCTGAAGTACCCCCAGAAACATTTGCTCAAAAAGCTTTAGAAGATAATCCTGATATCATAGGTCTAAGTGGGTTACTTACCGTAAGCATTTCTAAGATGCGTGAGACGATTGCCTTACTTAAAGAAAAAAGGATTGATTCTAAAATCATTATTGGGGGAGGCGTCGTTTCAAAAGCTGCGTGTGTCTTGATTGGAGCAGACGATTGTGCGAAAGACGGATGGGAAGGCGTGAAAAAGATTAATAGAATTATATCATCAAAAGGAGGTGGTGTTGTTTAAAATGCCACACGATTGGGTGAAATCAGCACTCAGGTTAATGAATGCAATGGCAGGAAAGACGAAGAAAGTGGATAGAGTTCCATATTTTGCTTTAATTAACGAACAAATGCTATGTAGAGTAGCGGGAGTTACCGTGAAGGAGATGTTAAGCTCGCCCGAGATTTACGCAAAAGCCGTTATAGGATCTTACGAATTCTTGGAAGCCGATACCATTCAAATTCCAACGTCCTATGCTGGCCCGGGAGAAGCTTTAGCATTTGCTGAATCAAACGATAAATTAGATACGATCCGATGGTATGATTATAAACCATTATCAATTATTCAAGGTGCAGTATGTAAGACTGAAGAAGATATAGACAAGCTCGAAATACCAGATCATTCTAAAAGTTCTATTTGGAAAGTTTCAACGGAGGCTGCAAATATTGTAAACGAGAAGACAAAATTTCCTCAAATGTTTGGATTAGGGATCTGGAGCGTCGTTCAAGAATTAAGAGGCGTTCAAGCGTTTAAAGATATGAGAAAGAATCCTGAATTACTGCTTAAATTATGTGAAAAAGTGTATGAAAGCCAGCTTGACGTGTTCAAATTTTGGACTGAGAAAGTGGGATTCAGCCCAATGATCATGCTCACGGGGTACTCGTTTAATAAGCACATGATGAGTTTTGATGATGCCATGAAATTCGAGGGCCAATTCATTAAGAGATTGCAGGAAAAAACTAAAGTTCCCTTCATATTTCATAACTGTGGGACCTCGCCATATTTCATGGAAGCGTGCAAAGAAATTGAATTCGCTGCTGTAAATGGATCACATCCTTTAGACCTCGATTATTGGATCAAATTTAAAGAATCCTATCCAAATGTAACGATAATGGGCGCAAATATTGATGTTTCTCGAGAAATGCTCACGGGAACTCCCCAAGATGTAGAAGAAAAGGTAAGAGATAACATTATAGCTCTTGCTCCAGGAGGTCGTTATGTATGTTCTCCTGTTTGTTGCTTGCCATGGGGCGTACCATTAGGGAATATAATGGCTATACCTAGAGCACTAGAAAAATACGGTCAATACCCATTAAAAATACAATAAGATTCTTTTTTTTTCTTTTTTATTCAGTATCGTACATGCTGTACTTCATTAAAATCTCTAATTCGGCTATTCGCCAACACAGAATATCATATGGGCATTTTTCGAAATAAATCTGAGCTGCTTTTTGTTTAATAACACCTTCTGGAGGAGTCATTCCTAAATTATCGTAGGTTAATTGCATTTTAGCAAGATTCCAGCATAAGGTATCGTACGGATTCTTACCTTCTGCAATGTAATAGGCAGCAACATTAATTTCGTTGATTAAATCATTATTTTTTTCACTCATTAGATGATTTCCCATCTTTTTTTTACTACTGATAACATGGAATTACGCATTTAAAAAAGATTCTTTAATCTAAAAGAAATTGCACCTTGAGTTAAAAAATTGCGAAATTAGTATATGAGACTAATTCATCAAGTACAAAATTGGTAAAAGTGTCTTCGATTTCTTCTGAGTTATATAAATCTCTAATGAAATTACCATAATCCTCTGCTTTTTTAACTCTTACTATAGCAAATAATCCATACTGTTCACCAATTCGAAATAAATCCGTAATGTTCTTGTGCATTTCCAAACTTAGCGCGAGCTCATTATATTTAGATGGATCTTTTGGTTTCACTCGAAGGAGATATTTTCCCTTAAAACCGACCTTTTTTGGACTAAAATTGACTGTATAATTTAAGATCACCCCTTGTTGCTCTAGCTTTTTAATTCTATTATGAATTGTTGACTGGGAGATATCAGAGTTGAGTTTTTTTGTAAAGATTTCCTTTATCTCATACGTTGAGATTGGTTTAAGTCCTTGTCCATCTCTTAAAATTTTTAGAATTTTATAATCAATCTCATCAATTTTAAAACTGAGATCACCAGGAATCTGATCTAATTTTATTCCTAGGTTCTTAATCTTTTTAATCATTATTTTTATCAACTGATCTACGTCTGTCGTGTTCCTTATACTCGCTAAAATGATCTTACCAGATGAAAAAATTATAATCCTTGCTTTTACTGCTTTCATTTTCACGATGAGACCTGGAAATCGATCGGGATTATATTCAATATCTGAATTTTTTATAGCAATTTGATTTAAATTGATCTTTGATGGAAGATTTATTTCAATATCCTCAATTTTATCACTAAAATCAGCAGAACCGAGTTTTTCAGCTACGATCTCTTTGAGCCCATCTTCAAAGGACAAGTTTGATTTCCTCAGGCTGATGCCATTTGTTTTGAATATCTTTATTGTTTCAATAATTTGATATTTCTTGAAATAAGATTTTGCCATTAGATTATCAATAGAATTTAATGTAGTATAATATTCCTCGGGGGATTTAAAGATAAATAGGGCGAAAAGAGAAAAATCTCCAAAGATGCCGTCTAAAACTCTTAATTGAGGGATCTTTAGTAATTCATCTACTAATTCAGGTTCTTTAGGATTTGTTTTAATTTCGAGCAT
The DNA here is from genome assembly GCA_016840695.1 of Promethearchaeota archaeon. Lineage (GTDB taxonomy): Archaea > Asgardarchaeota > Lokiarchaeia > Sigyniarchaeales > SOKP01 > FT1-020. The sequence goes on along the minus strand of JAEORV010000088.1, from coordinate 3,072 downwards.
TATATATTTCAAATTATTTGGACGAATATCTGGATTGATGTTAATAGTAAAATTAGTAATTATTTTTTGATCCCTCAAACCATCGAGTTTGTTTTGATATGTCTGTCTAGATAACCCTAAAGCGCGTGAATTCTTCGATATACTAAATTTGGTCGTTCCGTTTATATTTTTTATGAAACGCTGGGCTTCTGCACGATCCTTACTCTTACTCATTATATAACACTTTTTCATTTTTTTTGATTATTATTAATTAAATGTTAAATTATATATATAAATATTTGCTTTTAACCAAAAAAAACTTTATCAATTAATTAAAACTATTATTCATACAAAATAATCAAAAAACATGCAAGTGAACAAAATGGTTAATTACAAGATCGCTGACGAAAGTCTAGCTGAAAAAGGAAAAGAATCCTTATATGTTGCAGAAAATAAAATGCCGGTGACGGCTAAGATCATCAGAGAACGGTTCGCTAAAGAAAAACCTTTAGTAGGAATCACTGTTGCTGGATGTCTTCATATAACCAAGGAAACAGCTAATCTTGCCCGAACTTTAAAGGCAGGAGGTGCTGATGTATGGTTATGTGGCAGTAATCCCTTATCAACTCAAGACGATGTCACCGCAGCATTGGTAAAGGAAGATATAAATGTGTTTGCGTGGCACGGAAATACAGATGAGGAATTTTATTGGTGTATTCGTGAGTGTTTGAAAGCCAAACCTAACATTTTAATTGACGATGGTGCGGATATGATTGTAACCGCTCATAAAGAATTCCCTGAATTAATTGAAAATGGCACGATAATCGCATGTCAAGAGGAGACTACAACAGGGGTTAAGAGATTTAAAGCGATGGATAAACAAGGAGTATTAAAAGTTCCTCTATTTCCTGTAAATGATGCAAGATGTAAAAATCAATTTGATAATGAATTAGGAACCGGTCAAGGTGTTATAGCCGCAATTTATGGAATGCACGTGTTATTTGCCGGTAAAGTTGTAGTGATTGCTGGTTATGGTCATTGTTCTTCTGGTATGGCTTTAAGAGCGCGGGGATTGGGCGCTGATGTAATAGTCACTGAAGTTGATCCAATCAAAGCGCTTCAAGCAAGATTTGCGGGTTTCCAAGTAATGCCAATTGAAAAAACTCTTCCTATTGCTGATATAATTTTGACGGCAACTGGGTGTAAGCACGTAATTCCACCTTCAAAAGAAATGTTTGATAAATTGAAGGAGGGCGTAATTCTTGGTAATCTGGGACACTTCGATATTGAAATTCCAACTAAGGAATTATATGAACATGCTATGGAGATTAAACCAATCCGGCAAGATGTTGAAGAATTAATATTTCCCGATGGTAAAAAGATATATCTTCTCGCTAAAGGAAGATTAGCTAATCTAGTATTGTCGGAAGGTCATCCCGCTGAGGTTATGGACATGTCATTCGGCTTACAATCTCTAATGTCCGAATATATCGCCAAGAATAAAGACAACCTAAAACCGGGCATGGTTGATGTTCCTGTTGAAATCGACGATAGAGTAGGTTTCTTAAAGCTTCAATCTATGGGCGTTGAGATTGATACTCTCACTGAGGAACAATATAACTACATTCATGGCTACGAAGAAGGGACTTAGACAAGTCCAAAACACTTTCTTTTTTTTTCTTTTATTTTTTAGGATTTATTATATCATCAACATTAACGTCTCCATAGACTTCGCGAGCAAGCCTTCTCAAGCCATCCAATCCGATTGGTTCGTCTTGAAGCTTATGGGATTCCCATATTTTTAAATAATCAAATTCTTGCTTTATCTCGCTCATGTATTTGTGTTGAAGATCGTGCATTTTCCCGCAATACTCGCACTTCTTTGCTGACTTTTCTGGAGTGAGCATGTTGATGTGAACGCCATCAAGGGTTATATATTTTTCAGATAAGTCCCTTGCTCGTTTTATTTCCTCGAAACTAGGTTTCTCGGCTATAGTGACCAATCGTAGTGATCCTTTTTTGTGAATCAATTCGCTTATTCTCGTACCTCTCTCCTCCATATCGTGTAGCATCTTGAATACTTCTTTTCCAATTTCTCTTCTTGTATCTTCACCACTAACGGGACTTAATAATTTAGCGATTGGTTTTATCATCGTTGATTGGAACTTTTTTACTGCTCCCCTTATAGAATTGAAGAAATTGAGCGAATATTTCAAGAGGACCCTGATTTGGTCCTCGGGAATTTCAAATAGAGTGATCATGTTTCCAGTTGGAGGAAAGTCAGCTACAACAATATCGAAATCGATGGCTTCCACGTGCTTGTCCCTATAGATACTGCTGTCGGCGTCGAGGATTTTTTGGAAAAACATGCTATTTTTGAGTGCTAGAGGGATAGAGTCAGCGGTCATAGTGGTGTCAATGAACTTCTTGATTTGTGGGATTTGTCCGACTATTGGCGTCCTTTTCATGAGAGCTCTCATTTTATCGTGGAATTCTTTCGTGTATTCTTCTGCGTACACATTAGGATCAGGTTCAATGCCCCAGAGATTATCTGTAAGCCTTGTTAATCTATCTCCAACCTCTCGAGTAAAGAGATCGCTAATGTTATGTGCAATATCAAAAGAAATTAGCAAAATTTTTTTATCTGGGAGCATGTCAGATAACGCGACGGCAGTAGCAGCGCTAATGGTGCTCTTGCCAACACCTCCCTTGCCTCCTAATACGATTATTCTTTCTATCATTTAGCATAAACACAATATATAGGTGAATTTTAAAATGTTTAAATCCATAAAAACCTAATCGTCTCCCTTATATTCATAAGTTTATGAAAAATTAATCTTGAGAAAGATAAAAAAGATAAAAAAAAACATTAAACAAGTTGATTTATCAACTGTTTTTATTATTAGCATCAATTTTTTTAAAAATATTCTTGATTAGGTAAAAAAATTTCTTTATAAATCTTGATCTTATTTTTAACTTGTATAAATGCGAGTTTTGCGAAGAATTAGCTAAATAATTCTGACTTACTAACGAAATTGAATTCAACTATAGTTAAATTGCATTTGTAGGTTAGCACGGATATGTTATTTACAA
>JAEORV010000087.1 GCA_016840695.1 Promethearchaeota archaeon | reverse complement strand
TCAACTCTCACGACGATTTGATCTTCAGTTCTATCAATAATTTCGACTCTCCAATCAGTTTTTATTAAATCATTAATTTCGCGTACAATCTCATCGAAATCTTTTCCAAATGGAAACAGGTAGAATGAAAATTTTTTACCTATTGCTTTCAGTATATTTTCTGACATGAAAAGGAGAATATTTTGTGCGGCAATGATCTTCTTAAAAGAAAGAAAGTCTAAAGTGCCGTCAGGATTGATATTTTTAATATCTTTTAAGAAAAGCATGTTAGCTTCTTTCAAAATTGATTTCAAGCCATCATAGTCAAGTACATCGTGGTATGCTAATAAAAGTGCAGTTACTACTTTATTTCTTACTTCTCCTTTATTCTCTTCTATGACTAAAATTCACCAATTAATTCTTTTTATTATTAATTCTTGATTTTTTGTAGTTTCTCATTCAAATTTGATGCCATGATTACTTAAGATTTGTTGTACCAATTTTAGAAAAGCTTCTTCCACGTTATCTCCCAATTTAGCGCTTGTTTCAAGAAAATCGGCAGCACTTATCTTGCTCGCAAATTTCAAGGCATCTTCTGAAAAGACACCTCTATCTTGCTCCAGATCTGTTTTATTACCAATTAACACGTATGGTACATTACTTTTCACGTGCTTACTGAAATCCTTAATCCATTTTTGTTCGATACTATTAAACGTATTATATCTAGTGATATCATATACCAGTAATGCTCCCGTGCATCCATCGTAGTATTTTTGCCGCGTTTTTTCATACGCGTCCTGTCCTGCAATGTCCCAGAGTATTAGATGTACTACAGAGTTGATGTTTTCAAGCTCGATGTCTTTTTTAATGAGATGCACGCCCATGGTCGCGCGATAATCTTCTTTAAAGATATTCTCACAATACTGGTTGACTAATGATGTTTTACCTACGCCAGCATCTCCTAATATTGCCAATTTGAAAACAAAACTTTTTTTTTCTTCTGACATTCCTATAATCCTTCTCTATATATCTAAAAGTGATAAACCAAATTGTGGGTCTACTGCCCGTTTTAATTTCTGGTCAATTTCATATATATAAACTTCCCCTGTTACTGAGATGATGCTAGGCTGACTTAAATGCCCAGCTATAACGCTATAATCTTCCCTAGCTACTGTTACATGTAAGTGAATTACCGGTCCAGTATTCCCATAAGCGATGTTACCCATGCACGAGATTAATTCTACATCCTCATCGAATGTTTTAAATTTATATTCACCCTTCTCAATATTAAAGAATCCTAAAGAAACTTTTTTAAGGGCGCCAATAACATTCACGAGACCTCCATTAATATCGTGCTGTATTACAATTTCAGTAATTCCGTCAATTAAATCCTCATCAGGATATATCCTTCCAACAATCACTCTACTTACATGTCTTTCAATACTTTTCATTGCAAAGATCCTTGATTTTAATATTCGTACTTATTTTTATTGATAACCTAATGATTTCTTTATTATTTTTTATGAATATAAAGCTTATGCATGTTGTTTATTACCTATCCGTTTTCATGATAACTTCGCATTAGGTCTATTTATGATATAATCCACTAAGGTTTCAAACGCTTTTTCGACATTATCTCCGTATTTTGCACTGGTTTCAATGAATTCTATAGCGTTTAATTCCCTACTTAACTCTTCTCCTTCTTCTCTTGTAATTCTGCGCGTGTCAGTTAAATCACTCTTGTTACCTAATAGGAGATACGTCCCTTCTTTGGCTGATCTTGTTCCTGCAAACTTTAATAAATCTTTGTACCATTTTAGTTGAATATTATTTTTTGAAACAGGTCGAGTAATATCGTATACGAAGAGAGCGCCAGAGCATCCTTGAAAAAACATTTGACGGGAAAGGTCGTACTTTGATTGAGCAGCAAGGTCCCATAAAACCAATCTTACCACGGTATTGGAGTTACTTTTTAGGGGAATATTCTTTGTAACGATGTTTACTCCGAGAGTTGGTTTATAATCCTCTTTAAAGCTGTTTTCGATGTACTGATTAATCAATGAGGTTTTACCGACGGCAGCGTCGCCTAAAACTACGAGTTTTAGGACATATTCCATGTGTTTTTCTTCAGACATTTTAAAGATCTTTCTCCATTCTCTTTATAGTTTTACGATGAATCGGTATTGAATTTTATTCTTATATATTTAGCGCTAGTTTATTCTTATATACTTTTTTTTTTAAGATAATTGTATTTTCAAATAGTAATACAATTCTAACAAGAAAAATTAATTACCCTGACAGAATATATTTTAAATATTGAGAAAAAATTGAATACATCATGAGCGAAAAAATCACCGTTTCTGGTATCGAGTTAATATTAACAGAACCCGCAGATGTGAACATGGATTGGGTTGGAAATGAGGATCCAATTAATGAATTAAAAGCGGCATGGCTAGTTGTTGATGATAACGATCTTCCACTAAATCCCAGAATTCTTGGAAAACCAGGCGTTGGAAAAACGACACTAGCCTATGCTACGGGAAAAAGGATGGGTAAAGATGTATATATTTTTCAATGTACAATGGATACGAGACCTGAAGATTTATTAATCAGTCCGGTTATTGCCTCAGGAAATCAAATTGCGTATGTTGCCAGTTCGTTAGTTTCAGCAATTTTAAAGGGAGGAGTATGTTTATTAGACGAAGGAAATCGAATGAGCGAAAAAAGTTGGGCATCATTGGCTCCTTTAATGGACAAGCGTAGATACATCGAGAGCATCATTGCAGGTATCAGGATTTATGCTCACGAGGATTTCCGGCTGTGCGTCACCATGAATAGCGATAGCAGCACGTACGAGATCCCAGAATACATTCAGAGCCGCCTCCAGCCTAAGATTTATATCGAGTTCCCCAATAGAGCAGACGAGTTAAAAATCCTTAAGTACAACTTACCATTTGCTTCAGATGAAATTTTAGAGTATTGCGTTGATTTTCTCCAAAATTCTCACAACCACGATGAACCTTATACCGTGCGAGACGGCATAAATATCTTGAGATATTACATGAAATCTCGCGAATTACAGGAAGAAAAAAAAGAATCGCTAAATAAAGAGCAGTTCGATAATGCCACTATTCACATTTTAGAAGAAGCGGCAACTAAATATTGTCCCAATAATTACGAAGAATTCTTAAAACAGTTGCAAAAATCTCCGTTAAGAGATATTTTTGACGACTACGAGGATTAATTCAACATTATTTATTATAATTGAAAAATAAAAAATAAGGATTAATACCTTGAAGATTAATCTAAAGGAATCCAGAAGCGACAGACATCGCACTGGTTTACATCAATGAATTTTGTAGGATCAGAGCTATTCGCAGCAATTCGCCTCGTGAACATCATGCTGTTGCATTTTTCACACAACATAAACCCCTTCATTCGTGACGCAGTTTTTACTACCATTTTTTTATCACATAGATTTGTATTATAAGGATGTAGTTGTAAGTATTCTATTAATGTTAGTGATACGACCGTGATAGAAACTATTTAAAAGAAAAAGTAGGAAAGAAAAAAAAAGGAATAGATCAATTTTCAATGGCTTCTAAAAATAACTCCACCAGGTCAACCATTTTGAGGTCTGAATTTAACGCAATTATTGCGTCCGATAAATTTCTATAGCAAAATGGACACGTGCTTACCAAGGTGTTAACACCAGTTTCTTCCGCTTCTTTAATTCGATTTTTAGCCATTTCAAGCGCTAATTCGGGATTTCCCTTTTTCACGCCGCCACCAGCTCCACAACACATTGCCCCTTCACGATTTGTTTTCATTTCAATCAAAGTAGAGATTTTGTTTAGTATCGTTCTTGGTACCTCGTAAAGTCCCATGTGTCTCCCTATATGGCAAGGATCGTGATAGGTTGTTTGAATGTCCAAATTTTTTAACTTGACTTGATCTTGCTTTATCAGATCATCTAAAAATTCAATGGTGTGTAATATTTCGATGTCGCTTAATTTACCTTCGTAATCCTTTTTGAGGGTGCGATAACATCCAGCACAACTGGTTATTATCTTCTTTATCCCTTTTTCTTCGAATAATTTTACATTTTTATCAACAACGTTATCAAAAGCTTTTAGATCGCCAGTTCTTTTTGCCACGCTACCGCAACACACTTCTTTTTCACCAAAAATTGCGAAATCAACCCCAATTTTATTAAGAATTTTGGCCGTATTGATCGCAACCTCTTGAATCGCAGGAGTTAAAGCGGCAGTGCACCCAACGAAATAAAGTATCTCTGCGTTATCCTTGCTCGCATCTTTTATTGGAAAATCTAATTTTTCTGTCCAACTTGCTTTCTCTTTATTATCTCGACCGTATGGGTTCAATAACTCGACCATTGCTCTATTCATGGGGACATGTGTTTCCAAGGCAAATCCCGCTTCCACTAAATCTGCTCGAAGGGCTTCAAACACCTTCACATGTTCTACCCATCTATGGTTTGCAAAATCAATGTTTTCATTATATGCATTATGACAAAACTCTTCACACGCTCCGCAGAGAGAACACTGGAAAATGATATCGCTGAGTTCCTTACTTAATTCTAAATGCCCCCACAAAAGTCCTTTCAGAATCAGGTTTTTACCACGAGCGAAATACGGCTCGAACTTGGGGGTAACATCCGTTTTATACACTGGACATACTTGATAAATTCCCTTGGCAGGAAAAGTAGCAACTCGACATTGTCCACAATGTATGCACGCTAACGCCGCAGCGCTTACTTGTTCTAAATTCGATAATGGCCCTTCTACAATCTCTTTATTTTCTTCTATGTCACTCATTTATAACACCTTTAATAGTTTTCAGTCAAGTGAAACTTGCCCGGACTCAATATTCCGTTTGGATCTAAAGCCTTTTTAATGGAAATCATAAAGTTATAATATTCTTTTGACAAAGCTCCACTTTCTACCATGGCTTGTCCGATTATCTCGCCCATCCAATAGTGCATTCCGCCTAATTCTTTCAGTTGAGCAATAATCAAGTCCCTCCACAATTCGTACTGAATAGGTCTGAATTTTGGATCAGCGTCAACAAATAAAAGCCCCCCAGTTACGTCAATATAACACGGGTGCACGCCAAATACAATAAAAGACGCACTTCCTCCACCAGCCTCATCTAGTTTGGGTTGGTTTCTTTGATTCCATTCTTCGTATAATTTTACATAATCTGGCAGATGATAAGTAGGAGCCTTCAAGCAGCACCCGCAAGTACCCGCATTCGTACCCGATAACCCCCAATACGCGTGAGCCCACTGCCACCTTCCCTCTTCCTCGTAAAACCACTTTCCTAAATTACCTTCTTCTACACTATCTCCCAATTTACGCAATTCAGCGTCGCTGGCAATTTTTTCAATTTTTTCTACATTTACATCTAATTCTTTTTGAGTTTTTGCTACGGCAGTATAGAATAAAAAGCCACCCCTTACTTTTGCGTTGCTAATAGGAGGAAACACATTTGCTGCTTTTAAAATTCTTGCATAAGCTTGAGGCCAGAAATAAAAATCATGTAATGGGAGATGATTTTGTTGCCACTTCATCATTACTTCGATAACTCTATCTGAGGGAGCTACTCCCTGGAGTTTTTTTATATCATAAGTACCATATGCAGCGTATTCTGGAAGAGGATACATGTTGAATGAGGCTTTCGTTTTCACACCATGAATTCCTACGTCTCCTAAAAATATCCCTGAATAATCGGCACCCATTCCAAATCTTGTTAGAGGCTTTTCACAGAAAGAGTTGGCTTTAGTACCGGTAAAAATTATTTCTCCAGTAGGTAGCACCACTTCTAATCCAACGCATTGTTCTGTTACTGCTCCATACATTGCGGCACCGCCCCCTCCAACTGAGTTATTCGATAGACCCCCACCGATCGTTGCAGAGAATCCAGAGGCAGGACCCGTCGAACCAGTATAATATCCAACGCCAATCTTGCTTAGGTAATCGCACAACTCGCTCCAGGAAATTCCCGTTTCAACGGTAACGATTTGATTTCTCTCGTCTACATCTAATACCTTATTCATTCGAGTTAAATCTAATACTATACCTCCATCTCCGATTGGTTTTGCGCCTCCCGTTAAGTCAGCACCTCCTCCTCTAGGAATTATCTTCACGCCATATTGATTTGCAGCTTTTAAGATTGCAGATATTTCCTCAGCATTACCAGGTCGTACAACGATCTCTGGGATGCCCTGAAGAACAGCATCGCAATTCATGGAATAAGAATAACAAATTGGTTTTGAATCTGAGACAAATTTTGTTCCTACTATATTCTCTATCTGCTCATATACATTCTGTAGTTCATTCATAATTCGCTCTACACCCAAAAATTACGTGGTTGCTTATCGCTTTAAATTATTTAAGTATTTACGTAATCATAATATTTAAATATTGTTCATTAATTGTTTTGCTAAATAATACTGATTCTTATTATAGAATAGGATCAAATCTAATGCAGTAATAGATTAAAAAGAAAAAGTGATTAATGTGAGCGATAATGTATACATTTATAGCGTTGGAATGACCAAGTTCGGTAAATTTCTCGATAAAGGCATGAAACAAATGACGGGTGAGGTTCTTGAAGTAACTAAAAACGATACCGATTTAGATTTTAAAGATATTGAAGCAGCCTGGTTTTCTAATTGCACTTGGGGCCTCTATGAGAATCAGCATGGTATTCGAGGTCAAGTGGCTCTTTCTGC
>JAEORV010000086.1 GCA_016840695.1 Promethearchaeota archaeon | reverse complement strand
TATTTCTCTTAGTTTATTAATTATTACTAAAAAAAAGATGTTCCGATAAGAGTCAAAGGTAGAGAGACAGCTTCAAATCGTGTAAGAATCGTTTTTTCAAAATCTCAAGAAAGATTTTAGCGATCTATCAGCAACACGTCTCTTCAGGGTTCTTATCGGCTATATTTATCAAGAGGAAAATCAATGTAATATTTCATGAGACTCCGACAAATTTCTAATAAGGATTCCTATTGATAAAAATCGAATGTAATAAAATGAGAAATTCTTATATTCTATCTCGTTGATTATTTCTCATTAAAAGGATGAAGTGACTCAAAATTGAGTGAAAACGAATTAAATTTAAAAAAGCGCAGCGACACGATTTTTGAAGTAATTAAAAACACGGGATTTTACTACGCTCCTTTAGGATTTTTGAAAGGATTAGGCTTAGACCAGAAAGACATTGATAAAAAACCGTTCATTGGAGTGGTAAATACTTGGAACGAGTTGAATCCAGGGCATAAACACCTTCGAGGGTTGGCAGAAGCCGTGAAATATGGGATTATTGAGGCAGGCGGCGTTCCATTCGAGTTTTGTACCGTGGCACCTTGCGACGGGTGGGCAAACGGAAATATCGGGATGCGTTTCATCCTACCTCAACGCGAGATAATTGCAGATTCGATCGAAGCCATGGTTGAAGCCCATCGCTTAGACGCAATGGTGACGCTTTCTAGTTGCGATAAAATCAATCCTGCTGTCTTAATGGCAGCAGCACGGTTAGATATTCCAACTATATGCGTTCCAGGGGGGCCTGGTTTGTTTAATATAGCCTTTACACCGGATTATAAAGGAATTGACCAGAAATTATACGAGGATTTTAAGAGAAAAACGGGATGCCTTGCTTGTGCGACGTATGGAGCCTGCGAATTTATGGGTACGGCCAATACCACTCAATGCTTGATGGAGGCATTCGGAATGACGTTACTTAACGCATCAACGATTCCGTCATTTACGAGGGATAAATACATGATTGCGAGGGATTCGGGAAAACAAATCATGGAATTACTCAAGAAAAACGTGACTCCCTCTCAAATCATGACTGAAAAATCGTTAGAAAACGCAGTCATAGTCGATGTGGCAATTGGAGGTTCTACAAACTCGGCATTACACCTTCCTGCAATAGCAAACGAAATGGGGTTAGATTTTGATTTGAATGTATTTAACGAGTATAGTAAGAAGATCCCAATGATAGTCAATGTTTCGCCGTCAGGAGATTATGGCGTGGTCGATCTATACAAGGCAGGCGGTATTCCAGCAGTACTTACCAAGTTAAAGGATTTTCTTCACTTGGATTGCCCTACGGTTTCGGGGAAAACGCTCGGGAAAACACTGCGCAAGATCGAGGTGCTAGACGATAACATTATTCGATCGTTTGATAATCCCGTATTTCCTGAAGGGGGGACTGTTGTATTAAGGGGAAATTTAGCTCCTGAATGTTCTATTGTCAAACAATCTGCGGTTTCTGAAAAGAACATGTTGAAATTTGAAGGTCCCGCTAAGGTTTTTAATTCTGAAAGGGAAGCACTCATTGCAGTATCTGCCCACGAGGTGAAAAACGAAACGGTAGTCGTTGTGCGCTACGAAGGTCCAAAAGGCGGACCTGGAATGCCAGAATTGGTAGCTCTAACGGCAAATATCATGTTGAGGAAAGATTTAAATAAGGTAGCTTTGGTTACGGATGGAAGGTTTTCAGGAGCAACGGCAGGACCTTGTATAGGTCACGTCTGTCCCGAAGCGTATGCAGGAGGTCCAATCGCTATCGTTCAAGATGGTGACATGATAAAAATTGACATCCCAAACAGGTCTATAGATGTTGATCTTTCTGACGAGGAAATTCAAGATCGATTAAAAAACTGGAAACGTCACGAACGAGATATTAAAAGCAAGACATTACTAAAATATCGAGCGTTAGTAAGTTCAGCACTCGAGGGGGCAGTTTTAAAATTTTAAATGAATTTCTCCTAAAAATTTTGTTAAGATTATTCATTATTTCTAAGAAAAATTTTAAGGAAATGTGCATGTAATTATATTCATGATAATTACAGATGTAAAAACTCATTTAGTTGAGCTTGATTTCAAAATAAAGATCGGCTCCATGCCGAGATTCAAGGCCTCTGGATTATACACGCAAATAATAACTGACGAGGGAATCGATGGATGGGCGTTATCTCACTGGAACTTGTCAAACGCGGCGCAAAAGCGATTTATTGACGATGCACTTACCAAGTTATTGCTTAAAAGGGATCCCTTCATGACCGACGATATATATAACGACATTTATCACATGTCCAATAGAATCATGTTTGGAATACCAGCATCTACGAGTGCTGTAATGGTTGCATTGATGGATATCATCGGGAAGGCAACTAAACAACCAATATATAAAATATTGGGAGGTCGTAAAAACAAAGTCCGCGCATATGCGTCTTTATTCAGGATTTATAAACCAAAAGCGGCTGTGGGCGCAACACGAAGTGCTATAGAAGCGGGAGGGTACGATGCTGTTAAGCTTCGCATTGGGCAAGGAATAAAAAAGGACGAGGAACTCATAAAAGCCGTGAGAGACGAATTTCCGGATATAGATATAATGGTCGATGCGAATTCAGGATATACATCAGTGATTGACGCCTTAAAAATTGCCAAGATCTGTGATAAATACGAACTCACATGGTTAGAGGAGCCATTGCCTTCCGATAATCTTAATGGCCTTGCTAGATTAAGAAAGCTTTCACCAGTTCCAATTGCGGGAGGAGAAAATGATATGGGCATATTCCGATTTGAAGATATTCTAGATAAAGGATGTTATGATATTATTCAACCCGATGTAACACGCAGTGGTGGATATATGGAATTGAAAAAGATTGATGCGATGTCGGAAGTGAGGGGTGTGCAATGCATTCCGCATATTTTTGGATATGGGTACATCTTGGCAGCTAACCTTCATTTCATCATGGCTTCACGATGCGAATACTGCGAATTTCCATACTACCCCGAACAATTCCAAATGCTCGAAGAGCCTATCAGGGCAGAAAAAGGCATAGTTTCAGCTCTCGAAAAACCCGGTTTAGGAGTTGAGGTCAATAAAGAAATGTTGGAACAAAATAAAATAGCCTAAAACAAATTTCTCTTTTTCTTTCTATTTTTTTAACACAATCAAGTAGGAACTTTCACTTGTTTCTTTATTCTTTGTTTTATTCCATTCTTCTGTGGGATTGCTTCAGCCTCTTTTGAATCTTGCGAAATCCTTGGAGGCGTATTGATAATATTGTAATTGAACGTGCCTGCTTCATCAGCTCTACGTCTTAGATCCTGCAATTCTTCAGATATGGCATTTCTAGTAATGCCTTGCGACATGAACATCTTGTATGCCTCGCCGATTACGGTTTTCACATAAAGGGGAACTTGTTTTCCCATCCAACGCCATTTAGAATTAAATGGATTGCAATATCGCTTTCCAACATCCTTTATATAGTCTGAACCCAAGTAATACGATGCGTATGCTTCAGCAACTAACCTGTATACTTCAATATTAGTGAGCTTATCTGTTCTCATCATGGGGTGAAATAAGTTGTAATGCTTGTAATTGTAACTCGTGACCCTTCCTTGCGCTTTCATCTCGTTGAAGAATTCTGTTCCTGGAAACGCCGTTATCGGAGTAAATTGAACGCATGTTAACTTTAATGACTTTACGAATTGGATGGTTTGATGAACCATTTCCCTTGTTTCGCCCGGGTATCCAATGATAACGCCACCAAATATAGATATTCCGTGGTCTTTTATCATGTTAACCACCTCTTCTATCATTTTTGGCGTGGTATTTTGCTTGTTCATAGCGTCAAGGCTTTGTTGGTGAACCGTTTCAATCCCGAGGAATATTTGCCTCATCCCGGCTTTCGCCATTAGCGTTATGAGCCAAGGATTTTTATATAAGGTATCAACGCGAGATTGACAGCTAAAATATATCTTATTATTTACTCCAGATTTAATTATCGTGTCAAGAATCTTTTTAGTACGTCTGATTTTTATGCTAAAGTTATCCTCGCAAAAGAAAATGAAGTTATTCTTCCAATCAATGGCATAGATCTCTTGCATAACTCTTTTAACGCTTTTAGTACGATAAGCAATGCTACTATTAGGATCACACCACATTTTTTTGATACAACAAAATGTACACGAATGTGGGCACCCACGAGAAGTTTCCATTTGAGCTAGTCTCGTACCTAAATACATGTAATCTTTTCGGTTAACAAGGTCAAATCGGGGTATTGGAAAGTTGTCTAAATTCCTCTCTAAAGCCCGAGGCTTGTTATGGATGATATGATCATTTCGTTTATACGAAATTCCATCGATATCTTTAATCGTCACGTTCTTTTTATTACCATCGATGAAATCAATTATTTCTCGGAATGTGTGCTCTCCTTCATTTCGCACCGCAAAATCCACACCACAATGATTAGCAGCATACTCGGGATCTAAGGTTGGATGATACCCTCCGAGAATCGTAGTACATCCTTGTTCTTTAGCAATATTTGCCGTGTATAATGCAGAGTCAATTTGTGGCGTCATTGATGTAAAGGCAACAACATCGTAACGGTTTAACTCCCTGCGGAACTTTTTTTCATCGAATTTTGTAACTTTGAAATCTAAAATCTTTGCATCGTGTTCTGGCACCATCGCAGCTATTGACATTAGACTAAGAGGCATGCCTTTGATGACGGCATCTAACCCAGATGCAATTCTCGATGGATTAACATACAATATTTTCATAATTGGAAGTCATTTATTTTAATTATTATTTAATTAAAAAGATAGTTAATTAAAATATTGTTATTTCTATATAGTCGTTATTAATTTAAAAATATAATTTTGTTGAGTGTATTATCAAGTTAAAATTGTAACTTCTGCTTTTATTGTTTTTTTTGATAAAACTTCATCAAATAAATCAATTTCTGGTAGCGTGATTGGAGGAGGCGTGTTAACAATTTGATAATTAAACGTGCCTGCAGCATCTGCTCTATATCTTAAATCCTTTAAATCGTCAGTAATGACTTTTCTCGTCATGCCTTGTGTCATGAACATTTTATAGCCTTCGCTAATTACGGTTTTAATAAAACGAGGTATTTGTGACAGCATCCAGTTCCACTTGCCGAAAGGTTTCAAATATCGTTTTGCTAAATCCATTAAATAGTCCGAACCGAAATAATACGATGTATACGCCTCAGCGACTAACCTATATATTTCAATATTTGACAATTGTTCTGTACGCATCATGGGATGGAACAAATTGTAATGTTTATAGTTATGGCTTGTAATCATGCCCTTTGTTTTCATTTCGGTAAAGAAATCCGTACCAGGGAAGGCGGTTATTGGAGTAAATTGCACGAATGTAAGTTTAAGGGATTTAATAAATTGGATGGTCTGATGGACCATTTCTCGGGTTTCGCCCGGATATCCAATGATAACCCCACCAAAAATCGACATGCCATGGTCTTTTATCATGTTAACAACTTCTTGGGTCATTTTTGGTGTTGTATTTCGTTTATTCATTGCGTCCAGGGATTGTTGATGAACCGTTTCAATCCCGAGGAATATTTGTCTCATCCCGGCTTTCCGCATTAGCGGAATAAGCGACGGATTTTTATGTAATGTATCAATCCGTGATTGACAAGCAAAGTATACTTTGTTTTGAACTCCTGATTTTATGATAGCTTCAAGAATTCGTTTAGTGCGCTTAATATTTATCGTGAAATTATCCTCGCAGAAAAAAATGAAGTAGTTCTTGAAATCAATGGCGTAGATTTCTTTCATAATTCTTTTAATGCTTTTTGTGCGATAGGAAACTTGATCGTTAGGATCACACCACATTTTATGAATGCAACAGAAGTTACACGCATGTGGACATCCACGAGAGGTTTCCATGAGATCTATCCTCATGCCCATGTACATGTAATCTTTTCGATTAACAAGGTCGTGTCGAGGTATTGGAAAATTATCTAAATTTTTTTCCAAAGCACGAGGTTTGTTATGGATGATTTGATCGTTTCTTTTATAAGAAATTCCATCGATATCTTTGATATCCACGCCATTCTTATTTCCATCTATGAAGTCAATCAATTCACGGAACGTGTGCTCACCTTCACCTCTTACAACATAATCTACACCACAATGCTTTGCAACATAGTCAGGATCTAGCGTGGGATGATACCCCCCGAGGATCGTAATACATCCTTGTTCTTTAGCCATGCGCGCTGCTTCTAATGCAGAATCTATCTGAGGTGTCATTGAGGTTATGGCAGCAACATCGTAGCTGTTTAACTCCTTGCGAAACTTTTTTTCATCGTATTTTGTAACCTTAAAATCCAAAACCTTGGCTTCGTGTTCTGGTACCATTGCAGCTATTGAAATGAGACTTAAGGGAACACCTTTGATGACCGCATCAAGTCCAGAGGCAAGTCTCGAAGGATTAATATATAATATTTTCATAATTAGAAATCATTTTATCAGATAAGTTTTTAATTAAATGTTTATTTAATTAATTATATTGTTGATTCTATATAGGTGTTCATAATTTATAAATCTTTTTGTTAATTCTATATAGATAATTTTATGTACAAAAATGCATCTGATTATGATTATTAAAAAAAATACTGAATTTTATGTATAAAATTTTGGTGATTCTACATATTGGTAACTCTACATATTAAGC
>JAEORV010000085.1 GCA_016840695.1 Promethearchaeota archaeon | reverse complement strand
TACAAAATTTACCATCGAAAGAAAAATTGGCTAAAAATAAGGAATATAAGGAAAACACAAAGATTGTTGCAGGCGGGTTAAATCATTTTGCCTTCGTAATAGACATGGAAGACATGAGAACAGGAAAGAATTTGATGAATACGTTCAACGAAAATGTAATGAAATACTACACAAAAGATAAATGGGATAAATTTCATTTCGCTGACCTCACGTTTGAAATATACAAGCGTACGGGTTGGTTTCCTTACGTGGGAGACAATCATCTCGCAGAATACGTCCAAGTTGCCAAGGATCACACTAAATATGAGGATTTTGACGAATGGATCGAGCAAATGGAGCAAGGGGGTCAGGGAATCAATAATAAACTGATTAGATTTCACAAGCGTCTCAAGCAGGGGCGATATCCTAAGAAAGGAATGCTTAAAATGCAAGATTCTGGCGAGAGGGCCGTTTCAATAATGGAAGGATTGTTAGAGGATAAGGGTAATTTAGAGATCGTGAACATACCAAACGACGGAATCATTGATAACCTCCCTCGAGATTTGGTGATCGAATGCACTGGTCGCATTGATAAAGAAGGAATCCATGGAGTTAAACTAGGAAAGTTACACAGCAGTATCGCAGCATTACTGAGAATCGAGGCCTCTATCCAGGATGTGTGCGTGGAGGCAATCCTAAAAGAGTCTAAAGATCTTGCGATTAATTGCATTGCCATGGATGTTAATTGCGGCAGTTTTAAGATGGCGGAGGCAATTTTTGACGAGATGTTCGAGCTCCAAAAGAAATATTTGCCAAATTTTAAATAATTTTGTATTTATTAGTTATTCCTTTTCTTTCGCTTCTAATCTTGATAACCTTTTGATTAAAATAAATCAATAAATAGAAAAAAAATAGAAAAAAAATGTTGAGATTGCCCGAACGGGCTTAAAAGCATCTGTGGATGACCTGTGGTCCCATCTCTTTATACTCCCTTCTTGTAACCCACATTCTATGGAAGGTCTTCAAGGAGCTCAAGATCGACCCGCCAATCCACACGGAATACATCCTTTCTGGTGGCGCAATGATTTTCACGTCGACCGACTCAGGAATTTGTTCCTTAATTTCCTTGGTTAACCGTTCCTTAATGCCTGGGAACATCGTAGAACCGCCGGAAAGAACTATGTTGCTGTAAAGGTCCCTTCTGAGGTCAACATCACACTCAGAGATAGCTCCTACAATAACATCGTCTAATGGCTCTAATTCTTTTCCAATAACGCTTGGATTAAAGAAGCATTCTGGGGCTAAGAACCTTTCGACACCAACATTAATGGTTTCTCCATCTGGAAGCATGTATGATTTCTCCATTCCTGCGACTTTCTTTGAAAGCATCATCTCTTTTTCGGGATCAATTGCTACATAGCATAATTTTTCTTTAATATCTCTTACAATTTGTTTTTCTGCCGATGTAGTAAAGGAATATCCCTTCTGCCTGAGTAATCTTTGTAAGTAAGTCGTAATGTCTCGACCAGCAAGATCAATTCTAGAAATCGCGTGACTTAAGGCGAAACCTTCGAAGATTGGTACAACGTGAGATACACCGTCTCCAATATCTATGACGCATCCTGTCGTACGACCAGATGCATAAAGTGATAACACTGCTTGCATTGCCACGTAAAGCGCAGGAGTGTTGAATGTCTCGAACATAATTTCAGCCATTTTTTCACGATTTGGCCTTGGATTTAATGGAGCTTCGGTCAAGAGTACAGGATGTTCGCTAGGATCAATTCGCAAGTCAGTATAAAATGTATAATGCCAAATTTTTTCCATTGCGGTCCAATCTTCAATGATTCCATGTTCTACAGGGAACATCAGTTTCAAGACACCTTTAAGTTGCATTGCTTCTTCACCAATGTAATATTCTCTCGTGTAATGCTCCACATCAGTCATGATTGACTCATATTTCGGGTAACCAATGAGGGTGGGAAACACAGAACGAGGTTGATCCTCTCCGGCGAAACCATTTTTTGAGATACCCGTACCGTTATCCACGACAAGTGCTTTTGCATTTAAAAAACTTTCTTCTTCTGCCAATTTAATCAACTTTGTTTATTTTTCTAATTGTGTTAATCTTTTTTTAATTTCTTTCAACTCATTCTGTATATCTCTTTCTTGGATTTCTAACTTAGATATCTTTTTTAAGGCTCTTTTTTCTAATCTACTAATATTTTTTAGTCTTTCTTTGATATATCTTAGGTTTTCTGAAAGGGAATCCTCCTCGGCACTTGATTTGTGAAGCGGAATTATATCTATCAATTCCAGCGAACTGATTTTCTCCCATATGGCAGAACGTATGAATTCTGCCATTGTTTTGCGGTTTAATTGTGCTGACTTCTTGATCTCGTCCAATTCCTCCTCCGTCGCTAAAAATTTGACTTGCTTGTCCCGAAGCGCTTTTTCAACTTCTTCTAATTCCTTTTTGCGTAGTTCCTTTTTTACGGCTCGCTCTTTCATTTCTTCTTTATCTGGTTCTGCAAGAAATTCGCCTTTTTCGTGCTTTGGAATGATTTCTTTTATTTCACCCAATACTTCTTTTCTTTCCGATATTTTTTTCGCCATCTATTCCATCATCTCCTTTTTGCTTTCTTGTTAGGATTTTTTTAAGTTTTGACTCTAAAGAATATAATAGAAATACTAGTATTTAAATGTACCGATCCTGTACATATATTTTTTTTCTTCAAAAAAAATGGGGATTTCTCAAAATTAATCCTTCAGGACGAGAGGAGCATCATCATGAGCATCAAAGATCGTTTTTGCGTTGCGACAATTTCTTTCGCACTTCACTCATTCGCAACTTATTTAGGGTTTTTAGTGGTGGAGGGATATTTAATTCATAATCAAGCTCTATTTTGAGCAAATCGAGCATCTGTTTAAACCTCTTTATATTATCAAGTGACATGCCATTATTCCAGAAGAATATTGTAGATAAATTTTCAAAGTTTTTAAACGCATTAGCGTCTGGAACTTTTGTCATTTGATTAGTACTTAAATCTATTTGCATTAAATTTTGGAGCGATTCTAAGCCCTTAATCTCGGTAATTTGATTCCCATCGAGATTTACAGCTGATAAATTAGTTAAACCATCCAGCCCTTTAATCTCAGTAATTTTATTAAGACTCAAAAATAAAACTTCCAACTTTTTAAGATTATCGAGCCCCTTAATTTCTTTTATTTTATTATGACAATTCTTTCCCCTAATAACGCTCTTTTTGCTATAATATTTTTAAAATTTGACACCAAATAATTTTTTGAAGATTTTTTCTATTCGCTTGCGGGACATTACTCGATGCATAATTGGTAATGCAGAGACACTGGGGCCTATGATATATATAGGCTTCCACTTTTTAGCAAGAACTATTTTCTTGTACACTTTCTCTGCAAATCTTGCGGGAGGCCATAGTTCAAAATTTTCTTGAATCTGATCGCCAGGAAAAGAGAAATATTTTTGATATATGGGTAGTAAATGGGGAGGAATCGCTGCCCAACATGCAACTTCTTCTTCTTTAGAAAAACCCGTCATTTTTGTTTTTACCCCGCCAGGTTCTAATGCAGCAACTTGGATGTCGAATGGTTCCATTTCCATTCGAAGGTGCCGAGTTAATGCACTCAATGCACTTTTCGAAGTGGGATAAGTACTTCCAAGAGGAATGGTGAGATAAACCGAGGTCGAACTCACGATTAGTATCCTCGCATTTCCATATTTACGAAGTTGGGGAAGAAATGCTTGACATATTCGCAGTGGGCCCCAAAAGTTAACTTCCATTAGAAAATGGAACTCGTCCAAATTCAAGGTTTCAACAGGTCCCGGCGCACCTGTCATTGCAGCATTGCTGATCAATAAAGATAACCCTGCATCCCCCAATGCGTTTTTAACTTTTTCTGCCGCTTGTTTAATGGCTTCAGGATCCGCTACATTACACTTCATCATGGTTAGTCGTGGTGATGCGTTTTTAATCAGTTCATCAGGGGGCGTTCGATTATAGGTACCAAATACTCGCCATCCCATTTGATCTAATTTTAATGCAATTGCTTCACCAATTCCCGTCGCTGCTCCCGTAATAAAAACACTTTTTTCACTCATTAATTTATTCACCTAAAATATTATAACTTTGATTAGAATATTAATATAGTTTATATTCAAATAGAGGATTCATTACTTTCCTATAAATTCCGGCTCTTTCTTTTCAATTAAAGCAGTTACTCCTATTTTGTAGTCTTCACTATCTGCTGATTTAATTTGTATCTGGCGCTCATTTTCAAGGTGTTCTTCTAAAGGAGTACTGAAAGCCTCAACAAATAGCTTTTTAGTTCTTGCATATGCCAATAATGGCCCCTTGGCAAATTTATGAGCCCAGTCTAGAGCGGTTTCCCTTAATTTTTCTGAGGATACGATTTCATTAACAAGTCCAAGCTCCTTCATGTCTTCTGCTGAATAAGTATCTCCGAAAAAAGCCATTTGCACTGCTTGTTGCCACGTGAGCTGTCGACTAAGTAAAAATGTTCCCGCAAATCCGGGAATTAACGCCAGTTTACAAAACGATTGTCTAAATCTTCCATGTTCTGACGAAATAACAAAATCGCAAGAGAGAGCAAGGTTCATACCTGCTCCAACAGCCCATCCATTCACCGCAGCAATAACGGGTTTGGGATACAAGCGTAAAATTAAAGCGATTTTATATAGAACTTTAGTCAAATCGTCCATTACTTTACCAGCGGTACCGTTTTCAGCGCTTTCTCTAAACTTTTTTACATCTCCTCCCGCAGAAAACGCTTTCCCAGAACCCGTGATTATTACACATTTCACATCATCATTGGCACGGAGGGATTCTATCGTTTCTAACAATAATTTACCTGTATTTAGATTTAAAGGATTGAGGTTATCTGGATCGTTAAGTGTTACGATTGCACTATTATCTATTATTTCTAATTCAACAGTTATTTCCATCTTCTCATTTCCCCCACATTTTAATCATTTCTCGAGTAATTAAATATCGCATAATTTCAGCGGTACCAGCAGATATCTGCCCAATTTTAGCATCTCTATAATATCGCTCTAAGGGATATTCTTCAGAATATCCAAGACCACCCACGATTTGAATTGCTTCTTGACTTATTTTGACTGTGGCATCTGCAATTCTAGCTTTAACGGCGGCAACGGTAGGTCTACAATAATGACCTGCGTCCAACATTCGCGCAATTTGAGCAATTGCGATCCTATTGAGCTCAATATCCATGTACATCTCAGCGAGTTTAAACGATATTGCTTCAAAAGAATACAGTGGTTTTTTAAATTGAGTTCTTTTGTGTGAATATTTGTATGCGATTTCAAAAGCGCTTCTCGCTAATCCAAGGTATTGAGAAGCAGTAAAAGTTCGTTCAGCATCGAGTCCGTGTAATAAAACTTCAAGTCCTGCGTTTTCTTCATGAAGCATGTTTTCAACAGGTACGCAACAGTTATTAAATCTCATGTGAGTGTTGGGCATCCCCCTGCGTCCCATGTGTTTATAATCCTTGACGATTTCAAATCCTGAAGTATCGGTTTCAAATATAAAAGCGGAAATTCCTTGATGCCTTTTAACTTGATCGTTTGTCACAGCAAAAAGGCATATGTAGTCAGCAACGCTTCCATTTGTTACAAAACACTTCTCTCCGTTAAGAACATAGTGATTAGCCTCTCGTTTGGCTTTTAAATTCATCCCACCGATCGCATCGGATCCCCCTGTTGGCTCTGTTATGCCAATTGCACCTATTTTAGAACCATCTGCGATTCCAGAGAGATATTTCTTTTTTTGTTCGGGCGTTCCATACTCTATTACGGGTCCAGCAAATAAGCACGAAGATCCTCCAAATATTCCTGCCAATGCGTAGCTATAAGCAGTGAGTTCTTCTCCAAAAATCGTACGATATAAAATCCCTTTTCCTAATCCCCCAGCGTCCTCAGGAATGATTATATTCAAGTAGGGTTTCATTTTCCGTAGTGTATCTACGGCTAATTTTTTGTCCCTGTTCCTATCTATTTTTTCAGCCACAGGTCTTACGTTTTCCTCGCACCATTTTCGAACTTCCATCCGGAAATCGTTTTCTTCCTTAGTATAATAATGTAACCTGTCTGGCATGCAAGAATATCCGAATTTTAAATCTAAATCTTTAAAATGAACATGCCCTTCCATTTATCTCACAACTAAATTATTTATAATGATAATCTTGATTATTTATTGATAATATTAAGAGCTTTAGATGATATTTAAACTTGAAGAACATTCTTTCTTTAACTTGGAAGTAAACCTTTAAATTAATCAACAACACAATCCTATTTATTCACAGATATTAAAAATAATATTTATATCGAAATAATTCAAGGTAAGGGATATGGAAAAAGAAGCAATTGAAATTACCCATTCGAAAGGGAGCATGGTGTCGTGGGGATTTGGGAAATTTATTAACGAGTTTTTCAAGATGGCGTTCGGTACGTACGTGTTCTATTTTTATGAAAGGGAGATAGGGTTGGACGTGGTATGGGTAATGTTGGGTTTCATTATATATGCAATATGGAATGCGGTCAATGACCCTTTACTTGGTTATTTAACAGATAGACCGTTTAGATTCACTAAAAAATGGGGAAGGCGTTTTCCATGGGTTTTAATAGGAGGTCTTCCGTGGATTCTAAGTTATGTTTTTGTTTTCACGCCACCTGCGGTAGATCCCCATCAAGGAGCATTA
>JAEORV010000084.1 GCA_016840695.1 Promethearchaeota archaeon | reverse complement strand
TTCTTACATTTTGCGAATTTAGTCGATAGGACCTCATCATCAGCCATCGACGGTAAGCAAAAAACAAAGGGTTTGGACGTGCTCTTCTGAATCTCGGTCATTCGTTTAAATACATAGTGGTATATATGATTGGACCACAAGGGAATAACAATGATATCGATATTAGGGTCTTCAACGACTACTTTCACGCATTCTAGAAACATATCTAGTACAAATCCTGAAGCCCCTAAGTCAATGGGATTTTCAACAATCACATTTACATCCGGTAAAATCCGGGAAATCTCTTCTTGAGATTCTTGAGTGAGAGTAGGCACGCGAAGATCGTGTGAAGCAAACAAATCAGTCATATTGACAGAAGAGCCTCCCCCAGGAGTTATAATACCTACATTCCTCCCGTTTGGCATGTATCTGGGATATAAAAGTTCGAAAGTTTTCATGGTGTTCCACCATTCCTCGTTGTCTTTAGTTATTATTGCCCCAGTTTGCTTGGATAACGATTCCCACAATCGGGCATTGGAAGCTATTGCCCCTGTATGAGAAAATGCTGCTCGCGAACCGTCCTCAGTGTGTCCGCCCTTCCAAATAATCACAGGTTTCTCCTTAGCGATTTTCTTTAGCTCCAAGAAAACTTCATGACCATTAGCGGAACCAAACGATTCTAAATACGCAACAATTATTTCTGTTTTTGGATCGTAATAATAATGCCTCATCATTTCCAAGCAATTGATATCTATTTGATTTCCAAACGATATTCCGTACCTAAATCTAATATCTCTTTTATAACCGACATCTAATAATTGATTCAAATGGCCTCCCGATTGAGACATAAAAGAAATTGATCCTTCAAGACCTTTCACTGCATTAAAAGCGAATGTCATGCCAGTTGAACCGTTAAAAGGCCCTAAACAATTAGGTCCCACTACTCTCGTTTCAGTATCCTTTATTATTTCACATACTTCCTGCTCGAGCTTCTTTCCTTCGGGATTACCCGTTTCAGAAAATCCGGAGGCAAAGATAATTACCCATCTTACTTTTTTTTCCACACATTCTCTCATTACTTGAGGGATAAATTTTGTTTTTAAAGACACATACGCCGTGTCAACAGGATATGGGATGTCTAATACTGATGAATAGCTCTTCCAGTGCAAAACTTTTTCGCGCTTAGGATTTACCGGATAGAATGTATCCTCCCATAGAGAATCTTTAAAAGCGGGAAGAAAGAGCATCGATCCCAGCGCTGAATTCTCGGAAGCACCTATAAACGCTATATGTTTAGGATAAAAAAGCGAATCGAATCGTTCGAAGTCGTACGATCTATCTGTCATTGAATATTCAAATTATTTAGGATTTTTTATTTTTTCGAAAATCTAGTCTTGCCTTAAATCGTAAATATTTTTTTAGTAATATCATGTAAAAAAATAAATTTTTAATGCTAATTACAATTATCTCTCTCATTAGAACAATTTAAAAATATAATACTAGTGAAAAAAATGGGTAGAGCAAGTCCATTGGACATATATGCACTTCTCGACAAGTCAAATTGTAAGGAATGCGGTTACGATACATGCATGGCGTTCGCTACGGATTTGTTAGAAAGAAAAATCACGTTAGACGATTGCACTCACTTGAAAGATACTCCAAAAAAGCTAAATAAACTAAGAGTGATGACCAGCCCTCCACAGAGACCAGTAATTATAGGAGTAGGCGATCGAAAATGCATAATTGGCGGCGAAGAGGTTTTGATGAGGCATCAATTAACCTATTACAATAAAACGGGGATTATTATCGAAGTTGCGGATGGTGTTGACAACGATTTAGAAGAAACGGTTAAATATTTAAACGAAGTGAAAATCGAAAGGATGGGAGACACGCTTACAATAAGCGGTATCGCCTTACGATGTGTATCTGGTGATGCGGAAACTTTTAAATCAACTGCTAAAGCAGTCGTAGGAATGACGGATCTTCCTATTATGTTATGTTGTTTAAACGCGGATATTCTAACAGCTGCTGCAAGCGAAATAAAAGATAAAAAGCCCCTTTTATACGCAGCTAATAAAGAGAATTGGGAGAAAGTAGGCATGTTTGCAGTACAAAATAATTTACCAGTTGCTGTAAGCTCAGTTGATATAGATGAGTTATTATCTTTAAGTGCCACCTTACAAAAATTGGGGGTCAAGGAAATCGTTTTAGATCCTGGCACGTTATTCGGGCCGGGGGCTCAATCCGTGACTTACGATAAGATAATGCAATTAAGGATCGCAGGTATCGAAAAAGAGGACTCAAACGCAGGATGGCCAGTGATGGGCGTTCCAGCGGCATATTGGAGTCAAACGAATATTGAGGGTGATTTATGGAAGCATCAATACCAAGAGATCATCATGGGTGCTATAATGCTAGCAATTGACACCTCTCTTATCGTTCTTCACACGGGCCAAAAGAAAGACGAAATTTGGGCGTTAATGGCGTTACTGACTTTGAGCCAAACTATTTTCGCAGATCCAAGAATTTATCCAGCTGTTGATCCGGGAGCATACAAAATTGGAGAACCAGGAGATATGGCCCCTATATTCGTTACGAGCAACTACAGGATGACTAAGATCCCAGTAGAGCAAGATTTACAAGGTGCTAACATCAATTGTTGGCTTTTAGTTGTCGATTCTGAAGGGATAGGCATAGAGAGCGCTGTTGCTGGAGGTCAGTTTAACGCTGGGTCAATAGCAGAGGCGGCTAACGAGTTTAAGGTTTTCGATAAAGTAAAGCATCGAATCCTCATCATTCCGGGAATGTCAGCACGATTGAGTGGAGCCTTAGAGGATGAAGCAGATTGTGTTGTTATAGTTGGTCCACGAGATAGTTCTGGAATCTCTAAATACATGGACACTCAATGGGATCCTGAGAAGTTTATGAAAGAGTATGCGGAAAGGGGAGATTAAAACATTATTTTTATTTTTTTCTTTTATTTTTTAAAATAAAGATTGAATTTCTTCAATAATTATTTCTTAAACACTATTTACATTCACATGTTTTCGACAAACGCTTCTCATTACAAACTCTATCAAAATAATACCCGTTGGCAGGTCGATGGATGGACAATTCAGCTTTTAAAGACACCATTTACCAGGATTAAAAATCCCGTTTGGATCCATCATTTTTTTAACATTTTCAAGTAATTTTATCCAGGTTTGATCGCATCTTTTTCTAACAATTTCCGTTATCCATCGAGGAGTTTTATAAGGTACACATTGATATTCAAGCATGACTTCTAAGAATTCGTGTTGTAATTCCTTTACTTTTTCTTCTTCTCTCCCTTTATGATACCTGACGATAGGGCGAAAAACTGCGTAATGGCTTGCTTTCATGCTTTTCATGTAAATTATAGGGCCAATTTCGTATTTCTTAAACAAATTATAGCATTTTTCCATGAGTGGACCTAAATTGTCTGGATTGGCGTAAGATCCAATCCATGTACATCCGTCCCATTCGTAAAGTGGAGTAATTATATTAGGTAAGTCGTAATATATCGCAAATTCTTTTCCTAAGACATTTACAAATGGACCAAAATTCGACAAAAATATCCTATAATTGTTTTTTTTCTTAATCTCCTCAAAAATTTTCTTCACATAATTTACTTTTGCTCTCAATAACTCCTCAGAGTTTCCAGACATTGATATAATAATTGCCCAATCTGGTTCTTCTGGCTGTTTTTCTGGGTATTCAATACCAAAGGTCATTTTCACAACATCTGGAGGCACAGCAGAGACATCTTCGCAACATTCTGTACGACCAAATTCTCTAATAAGTTCAGCACACGCCTCGGAACCATAAACAATTGCAACTAATGCCGTGTTGTATTTTTTCCTTGGCCAAAGTTGCACGGCTGCTTTGGTTACAATTCCAGTCATTCCTTGCCAACACATAAACAAGCCGATTAAATCTGGAATAGGATACCTTACAAACCAATTGTCTTCTCTATATTCTTTTGAGATAAAACAAGATCCGGTTCGTACGACTTCACCAGTATGTATAACGGCTTCTAAACCATTAAGCCAATCGGACATACCGCCATAGCAACAGCTTAAATTGGTTAATCCAGATAAAAGTGAATTTGCTACAACGCTAGCGTATGGAGGAGCATATGCAAGACCGTATTTCAGATTTGTATGGTTTTTAAGGTATGCGTCTAATTGTCCGAACGTGACTCCCGGCTCTAATATAGCGTACATTAGAGATTCGTTAATTTTTATGATTTTATTCATTTTCTTTCCCATGTCACACATTATCCCTCCATATTCTGGTATGGTTAATCCTCCAACATTGTTTCCACTTACATATGGGATAATGGGGATTCTATATTGGTCGCAATATTTTACAAATCGTGATATTTGGTCTACATTTTCGGGTATTACTATCATATCTGGCATGTGATGAGGGCTTTCTGTCATGTCGTAAGAATATGGGTAAAGATCGTGTGGTTTATCAGACACATTGGCCTTTCCAAATATCTTTTCCAATTCATTTAAAGCTGTTTCTTTTTCTACATATTCAAAAATATCTCTTTTTATAACATCGGTCATTTCTAATCCTCTTTAAAGCAAATTATGTAGATTTTCTAATATTGGGTTTTCAGTTGCTTTCTCGATGGCGGGAAAAAAAATGCTCTTAAACTTAAGCAACGTAAATATGCGATGCATTTTTTTTACTTTTATTTTACCCTTCAAGAACGATGAGATTAAACCTCCCTTGCCTTCCGCCATTCCTGTAAACGCATCAACAGAAACTATTAGTTTTAAATCATATTTTGGCTTTTCTCCGTAATCGATACTAATTAAACCTTTATTAAAAGTTATAGTTATTGGGTATAGTCCCGTTAATTCCATGACGACAACTTTATTAAATTCTTCAATTTTCTTAAGGATTTTTTCATCTTCTAGTATTGGTTCTAGTACATTCTTAATAGCTAATCCAAGAAGATCTTGTGGTTGGTTAATTATACTCAATTTTTCATCATTTTTTCTTACATTTTTTAATATTATTTATAGATTTAATGCTGTAACAAAGTTCTCAATTTCCTTTCTGATTGTCTGAGCCGATGTAAATCTTTTATCTCCTACATCAAGATCAATAGTTAGCATTGGAATTCCACATTGTTCCCTTAGGCTCTCTCGGATTATTTGGATCAGTGAAACGGATTGCTTACAGCCGAGATGAGAAGTAAATATCGCACAATTCGCATCATATTCTTTAGCTAGAAACACGCTATCGTTAATAAAAGGATCAGCGAAAGTAGCAGACTGCCTCGTCATAGGATAATTTAAAGCTTGGTTAGACAATCCCATGAATATCGTGTCCAAATCACTTTCGATATCAATTGAATCGAAAAAAGAATATGAAAACATGTCAAAAAGCACGCTCATGCCTAACTCTCTGTCCATCCATTCACACATTGCAATATCAAAAAGAACACTCATGTATGGCCACACGCTTCGAATCTTTTCCTCCCCCCATGGTCTTTTTCCCGATTTAAGCCTTTTTTTTCCTATCTCCAAAACTTCCTTAAAAAATTGAGCCAATTCTTTTCCATGCAAGAGGGGTACTGACCCTGCTATAGCAGGACATAGAAGAGATTCAAAAGGACAGGGTTTGGCTTTTTTTAATTCGTTTATTTCAGCTTGATATTCTAAAGCCTGATTGTGATGTGCTATGATTTTTCTAAGATTTTCATAATCTGGTTCTTGGCCAATAATATTTCCTAATTCATTAACCATTTGCATCATTTCTTCCTTGAAATAATGAGTGCTCCTTGGATCGTGAGGTGTAGGCATGTCTCCTATAATTAGAGGGGTATTATTCCACCATTTAAAAAATGGATAACTTGCCATTGTATTATCACATGGGGCTGTAGGAGTTATGATTGCATCAAACTCAAATAAATTATTTAAGGTCATTCCAATAACACCTTTCTGGGAAGTGCATGTATGATAGGGGTGTCCAAAATTCTCTGCTATATCATAATATGGTTCAGAACCAAGAGTCAATAACGCTGCAAGCAAGTAAGAAACACCCTCAAAACAAATAGGTACTATATCAAAGCATCCAATAAAAAGCTCCATTGGGAAGGAAAAATGATGTCCTACTATTGGCAACCCTTCCAAAGAATGATTAACATTCCTTTCCATGGTTTCTTTAATTACTCTTACAAAACTTTTTAAAACAAGCATCTCTTGATCTGGAAATGCTGAAAAAATTAGATCATTCGAGTTGCTTAAAGTTTCGTAAAGAATTTCATAAGGTATTATTTTATGCTCGCTCAATTGCTCCACCCAATATTTAATCGTCCCCATCATACATCTCATTATCCCCAATTAAAAAAAGTTTAGAGAATAAAAGAGATACTCTAAGAGAACCTTTAGTCTTTATTTTTTTATTGAACAAATCTTTAATCATGGAGATTATGAGTCCAAAGAGAGTTTTTTTTGTTACCATGGTATTAAGCGTGGTAAATAATTCTTCTATTTCAACATTATAAGTTATAGTTAAAACGGGGTTTTTAGCAGGGCCCATATAGGGATCAGAGGGATGCTCGGAAAGAATAAATGTAATACAAGGATTTTCTAAAGGGGGACTTAAGGCTGGAAAATTCATTTGGACTTCTTGGCCTTCTCTTTTTCCTAATTTTTTTAAAACTTCTTTTTTCGAAAATATTATCATGAATATATACAACAATCTCCCGATATTTTGAAGGATGGCTTCCTTTTTTAATCTATCAACTAATTCAGCTCTCTCTTCTTGAACTT
>JAEORV010000083.1 GCA_016840695.1 Promethearchaeota archaeon | reverse complement strand
ATCTCTATTTGTATGAAACAAAAAGAGCGGGCATTCACGAGTCTTACCAAAAATTGCCAACAAACATAATGAAGGACAAATTCTTCTTCCAAAAAGTAAACTTGGAGAAGATCGATGCTTTTTTTAACAAATTACAATTAATTATTGCTGATAAAAGGAAAGTAAAAATCTCTTCTGTGCGCATATTTAAGAAAAGTGCAATCGATATCATTAATGAATATTGCATGGATATAAAAGAGATATCAACTCGCGACTTTTTCAAGAAAATTATTAAACTTATACAAACACTCGTCGAGCAAAATCTAATCGATATTTATCCTGAACCAAATATTCTTAGATTTCTGAAAGAAACCATGAGTTTCTTAAAGGGGATTAAATTCGTTGATGTATTTGATTTTCTTGACGATCTACTGCCTGTTTTTAACGTGGCAATTGTTTTATTCTCCCAACGGCAAGTTTTCATCTTAAATGTAATAAAAAAACTCACTCAATCCGAAATTCCGGAATATTCTATTGAGTTTACGACTCCCGAAGAATTAGGCGTGGATTTGGATGATATTACTAGAGTTAAAATAGTAGATGCTGTAAAGGAACATATGAATCCCGATAACATGTATTTTTTAAATCAAGACGATCTCGTTTCGCTGTTTTTAGATGTATTTGAGTTAGATGTTCCGTTAGCAAAGGAACAATTCCAATTGATACTTCAAAAAATATTGTATGGTCTTAGAACCTACGAAAGAAACTGGTTCAAGGAACCGCGAGCCAAGAATAAGACCCTAAAACGGTTTTTTATCAAGATGTTAAACATTAATTTGGATGTGAATAAAATTTCACATTGGGTGATTCCTGAAACAATTATGAATTTGCTTAACTCTTATTTTGGATTGAAATCTAAAATATTAGTGATCTATACTGATAATGAAAATACTAACAGTAGTAATGCAAAACCAGAAGACTATTTAGATATAGCGTTTAAGAAAGGTTTGCTTTTGGAAATAGAAAACGGTTCGCTCACGAATCTCATTCCAATTGAAAAGCATCTCATTATATCCGATAATAATATTAATACAATAGAAGCAATAAAAATAAGATTTGCAGAGATGCAAGGTTATCTCTCTGCTGTAATAACAATAGATAGAAGCTTATTAAAGAAAGTCATTAACGATTTTATGATAAATTTTTCAAAATCCAAATTACTCTCTAAATTGAAAACCTTGAAGATGGTTAAGAATCCAAATTTATTCACTATATATCCAGAATTTCCTCTTTTCAAGCTATTAAAAGAATCCGGAAACCTTTCGCTCTTAAAAACTCTATCGTCGATTTCTATAGATCTACATGAGTTTTAGTATGGTAATAATAATAAAAAATAAAAACCGAATAATTTTATTTGATGAATCCCTTCTCTTTTAAAAGTTCAGCAGTTAATATTGAGCCTCCTGCTGCACCTCGTACGGTGTTATGGCTTAGAGAGATGAACTTGTAATCAAATACGGTATCTTTTCGTAATCTACCTACCGTGACTGCCATTCCTTTATCCGCATCTCTATCTTTTTTTGGTTGGGGGCGATCGATATTATTCAAATATATAATTGGTTTTTTTGGCGCATACGGCAAATTTAATTCTTGAGGGAGCGCTCTAAAATTTTCCCATATTGATTTTATTTCTTCTTCTGTTGGGACTTTATCTTTAAATTTTACATTCACGCACGCAGTATGACCATCAATTACGGGGACTCTCGTACATGTGGCGCTGATTTGAATCGACTCGTCGTTAATAATTCCATCTTCTCCCACTTTCCCTAATATTTTAGTAGGTTCCTTTTCCGTCTTTTCTTCTTCACCGCCTATATAAGGCACGATATTATCAATCATATCCAATGACGGAACACCAGGATATCCCGCACCAGAAACTGCCTGAAGTGTGGTGATGATTAATTTTTCCACTTTATATCCTGCTTGTTCTAGTGCATAAATAGTGGTTAGATAACTTTGAAGAGAGCAATTTGGTTTAACTGCTACAAATCCATTTTTAAATCCTCTCTTTTTCTGTTGAATGGGAATCACATTTACATGATCGTGATTTATTTCACCTATTATCATTGGAACATCGGGTGTCCATCTATGAGCAGAGTTATTGCTTAGTACAGGAATACCCTTTTCGGCATATTTGAATTCTGCTTCCTTTATCTGGTCTTTTGTAGGCATCACGATAGCTGAGAATACAAAACTTAGATCGGAAGGAATTGAATCGAAATCCATTACATCTCTTACGATTAAATCCTTTACGCTCTCTGGTATGTCTATCGTCATTTGCCATTTTGCTTTTACAGCCTCCTCATAAGTCTTACCCGCAGAACGGGGTGAAGCGGCAACATCTATTATCTGAAACCACGGATGATCTTGAAGTAATTTGATGTAATTCTGCCCTACGATACCAGTGGCTCCAAGGACTCCTATTTTCAACTTTTCCATTTCTTAACAACACCTAATTTTTTCTACTTCTTTATATGGTCTATTATGCATAATTTTTTAATTTTGTCATTTCGAGATGAAAAATCTTATATACGACAATTATTATGTGATTATTATGGGAAAAACTGATTTAGAATTAGAAAAAGAAGCCGATGCGCTATTAAAGCAAGGAAGCGAACATATCACGGAAGGAAATAACGATTTAGCAATTCCCCTCTTATACAAGTCGAAATACCTCAATTTATTGTTAGGATACAAAGCGCAAGCAGAAAAAGCAGAAGTCAAGCTTCAAACCGCAAAAAAACGAGTCGATCGGTATGATAAATCAAAAAGATTTTCACTCTCTCAAGATGAAAAAGACAAATTGGCGGATGAAGGGAGAGATCTATTTAATTATTCTAAATCCCTGCAAGATCGTAATCGGATCGATGATGCGCTCATGTTATACAAAGAAGCGTATGCTATTTTTGATGTGCTTAACTTAGATTACGAAAGCAAGCAAGCTTATTGGTTAATAAGAAGAATAGAAGAAGAAAAAAAAATATCTGCTGGTCTAGAAAAAGATAAAGATGTTTGGAAGAATTTTGCAGAAAAAGCTGTTGATTTAGGGAAATTGGCAGTAAAAAGGAATGAATATAATGTTGCAAAACAATGGTATAAAGATTCAATAGATATATTTAAAGATTTAGGGTATTTCGATGTAGTCGGTGGATTATATAAAGAAAGAGAAAATATTGAAAATTTGAAGGTTGAATACCTCAAAAGTGTAAGGCAGAAAGCTCAAGAACGAGAATTAAGAGAAAAAAAATTTCAGCAACGTGTTGATGATGTTTTAACCGAAAAAGAGAAAGCTAGACAAATAGAATTATCAAAAATGGCTGAACTCCCTCTTGAGATCAAAGAAACACTTGACAAAGCTCAATTGTTAACGGATAAAGCTGAAAAAGAACTCCAAATGAACAAGTTTCAAAGAGCAATTGGTAGATATCAAATCATTATTGACCTTTATCGCTCAGTACCAAAAGATAAGATTGATTTATCTGAAAAAGTCTCTGAGATTGAACAAAAAATATCTGAGTTGAAATCCAAGTTCTTCTAGTCGCTCAGTATTTTTTCTAAACATAAAACGGAAAAAGCTATATTTTTTCTTTCTTTTATTTACTTAATATCTTCACACTCGATTGGTTGAAAAAAAACGAATAATCCCTTCAATAATTTTTTCCACGTCCCAAATTCGCAAAAGTTATTAGATATAGCTTTAAAAAAAGGAATGAAGAGCTCAGCTCAAGTATCTAAGAACGCCCCTATCCTCATTAAGGCAAAAAAGAAGGAAACTAAGCGTATTAAGGTAGCGATCGAAGATTTAATCGAGAGAATTTTAAAGATAATAAAAAGCGTTCCAATGATCGACGAACTTCCTGATTTTTACAAGGAACTCGCATCAATCTTGGTCGATTCAGACGAACTAAAACTAACATTAGGAAAATTAAATGGAACTTTACCTGTTTTAAGCAAAATTGAAAGAGAATATACGAAAAAACTAAGTCAAATTGAAACACCAAAAGAAGCAGATAAGCTGAGAAGGGAAACTTTTGGAAGGGTTTCGTCAATTATCTACAAGCAAAATAAGAATTTAGAGTATTTAAATAATATTAGGGGGAGTTTAAGAGAAATTCCTTCTCTCGACTATAAAATGCCTTGTCTTGTCGTGGCGGGGGCGCCCAATGTTGGTAAAAGTAGCCTTGTTAAAGAAATCTCGACTAATAAGAAAATAGATGTTCAAGAATATCCGTTCACTACAAAAAAATTGATACTCGGACATCTAATCATTAAAAGAAAATTTGACGAGATTAGATTGCAAATAATGGACACTCCAGGGATTTTAGACAGGCCAATGTCAAAAAGAAACAGCATCGAATTACAAGCAATATTGGCTTTAAGATTGATTGCGGATCTTATCGTTTTTATTTTTGATCCCACTCCATCTTCGGGCTATACTATTGAATCGCAAATAGAATTGTTTAATGAAATCAAGGTAAACTTCACAAAAGACGGAAAAATCGACATCATAACGGTTTTTAACAAGATGGATTTAGCTAAAGATTCTGAAATTGAATATCTTAAAAACAAGCTAAATCTTAATGAAGGAGATTACTTTTTAACCAACGCTCTATCAGGAGAAAACTTAGAGCTTATTACTTCCCATTTATTAAATCGATATGGAAATTTAAACGATTAGATAACTATATAAGGTTAAGCAATCCAAACTTAATTGATATTAATGAATAATCGTCTCATCTTAGGCTTAGACATTGGAGGTGCCAATACGAAAACAGCTCTTATACAATTTAAAAATGAAGAAATCTTAGAATCTTTATCTCATATTGAATATTTTCCATTCTGGGAAAAGACACTGCACGACCTTCCGAAAATGATTGATAGAATTTTATCTATTTTACTCGAAAAAAAAAAGATTCAATTAGACGAAATAACCAACATTGCTATTACTATTACTGCAGAGCTTTCAGATGCGTTTCAAACAAAAAGAGAAGGAATTTTAACGATTATAGATGCTTTGGAAAGCGTGTTTGATAAAGAAAAGATGCGATTTGTAAATAACGAAGGAGAATATGTAGATTGCGATCAAGCAAGACATAACTACCTAAAAGTTTCAGCTGCAAATTGGGTATCGACAGCACTTTTTTTAGGAAGATTCATGCCAAATTGTATCTTAATTGACGCTGGCTCTACAACAATCGATATCATTCCTATTCTTAATTCCATCCCTGTATCTAAAGGTAAGGATGATACTTCGAGGTTAATGTGGCATGAATTAATCTATACCGGTGGTTTAAGAGCAACCATACCCTCCATAACGCATTTTATACCCTATAAAGGAAAAAATATTCGAATATCTTTCGAGAAATTTGCTTTAATCTCAGATGTTCATAGAATACTCGATAATATTTCAGAACAAGAATATATTAACGATACAGCAGATAATCGTTCGACATCACTCGACGATTGTTATTCGCGATTAGCCAGGATCATATGCAAGGATATTGAAACAATTTCTAAAGATGAGCTAATCAACATGGCAAAGTACATTTATAATAAACAATTAGAAATCATCTCTTCTGAAATTCAAGAATTTTTTAACGAGCTAAAAGGAAGAGTACCTGAATTTAATAACGATCCCATTTTTGTTATTACAGGATTAGCTGCCGAGTTCTTAATAAAGAAATCTCTGGAAAATCTAGGTTTCAATAACATTAAAATTTACGAAAAAATAACTAATATTCCAGATCACGTCAGTTCTTCCGCTTTTGCGGTTGCTGGGGCGTTAAACTTTAAATTAAGTTAAATCAATAAAAATGACGATAAATAATTCCATAATCGTTAAGATAGGTGGAAAAATTTTAGAAAATCGTGAAAATCTTGAATTCACGCTCTCCCAATTTAAATCGCTTTTACATGGCGATATCCTTCAAAAAGTAATAATCATACCCGGAGGAGGCTTGAGAGCAGACTTTATAAGGAGTATGGACGATAAATTAAAAATAGGAGATGATCTTGCTCATTGGATGGCAATTTACGCGATGAACTATAATGGTGTTAAATTATGCAATAATTTTAAGGAAGTAAATTGTACTGATAATTATGAAATGCTACAAACATGGTTAAAAAGCGAAAATGAAAAAGGAATATTTGTCTTCTTGCCTTATGATTATCTTTCTCGAGAAGATCAATTACCGCATAACTGGGACGTGACTTCTGACTCGATAACCTTATATTTAGCTTATAAACTCAAGTTAAAGGAATGCTATTTAATAAAAGATGTTGATAGCATCATGATTAATGAAAAAGGTCAAGAAAAAGCAATAAAGGAGATGACTACAAGCGATTACATTAAATTTAAAAATTCAAATAGATTGGAGAGTGAGATGTTTGGTGCCAGTAAATTTAAAAAATCTCAACCAGTTGATTCGTATTTATTATTCTTAATAGACAAAACTAAGGTCTCGTGCGTCCTTTTAAATGGAATCGCTTCAAAATCAAGAATTCTCGAATATTTTGACATAACAAAGACGCAAAATAGAACCTATACAAAAATTTATTAGAAATTTTATAATTTCTATACTATCAAAATAAAGTTGAATTACATAATGGAACAAGCACAAATAGAAAAAAACGCTAAATTTTTGGTCAAAAATCTTCCTGGTACTGAAATTAAAGGTAGTGTAAGATACCGAGTACGATATAACGATTTAATGAACTTTGCAAAATGCTATGGAATTACAGATCCAAAATACGTGGGGTCTGAAGATGAGA